>QMOR01000123.1 GCA_003648285.1 Bacteroidota bacterium | reverse complement strand
CTCCAGTCTCACCGGCAAATGCCTGGCTACCCATGCCCGATAATCCCCGTCATATCCATTAGCCTCCTGCAATCCACGAATGCGCTCCTGCAAAGCATCAAACTGACTATCTGATATCGATTTGATATGCGGAATAATCCCATCAACCTCATCAGCGATGTGACTGCGATTGTCTTCGACTCCGTCTTCAAATACAGATGTGTCGATACTATCAATATGTTGCGCCATAAGGCGAATTGATATCTCTCTCCCGTGACTCATTGACTCTTTAATATTGCCTCGACCCGTTACGGTATTTCCAAGCGCAAATACACTTTCATAGCCTTCGATACGACATGCAGGATCCTCGATGATTTTGAAGGAGGAACCTTTGCTTGGTATCCCCGTAATCATCTCGGGGATACTGCCAATAGATGAAATGACGTAGGGTGCGCGCACCTCTTTTTCACTTCCATCAATCGCTACTGCACGGCCATCCTCAATTTTTGTTTCTTTAAATACCAGTCCTGAAAGGTGACCATCTTCAACGATTGTGCTTACCGGAACATGTAGTGGTTCTACTTTAAATAGATATTTCGTTGCGTAATTATTGAGCACTTTGGTCCGCACCATTTCCGCCTTGGCAAGTGTCTCGGGTGAAGTCACGGGAAATGGCGACAACGGCATGTCCTGGATTCTACGGCGATAATACAAGGTGCATCCTTCAATCCCCAAATCCTCAAGTGTGAGGTCCAGTGAGTCCAGGACTTTGGCAATGCTCCTGTCGAGCTGAAACATATTGTAATCGTGCCCCCGCTCTTTCAGCGCTTTCTGTACAGTCTCGATCATCAATACTTTAAGGACATCCAATGAAGCCAGACCACCGCCAATGACGATAGCACCATCTTTAATTTCGTAGGATACATGATCAAATCCCGGCTCGTGTTTGTGATTAAACCAATAGATAAATGCATTCTGGTAGATCAGCCCTTTCCCCACATATGCATCGGCACCATCCACAGGCAGTGGACGATCTTTCCACGCACCAATCGCCAGCAGCACAGCACTAAACCCCCAGTTCCGGGCGATATCCTCAAAGTCCACATCACGACCAAGCCGCACTCCGGGAACGAACTGCACGAGGGGATGCGACAGTTTCTCATCAATTTTCCCTTCCTCCTTGTCACGGAGTTTTGAATGCCACTTGGGCAGTCCGTCCTCAATCTTACCATACGGCAAGTTGTTTTGATCAAAGACCACACAATTGATTCCTTTCTGGCTGAGTTGGTTGGCAGCTTCGGCACCAGATACGGCACCTCCAAAGATGGCAACAAGATGTTTAGATGGCATTCCTCAAGATAATCGCTCACAAGCAAATTTCAAATGCTACAAGTAAACTTTCTTAAAAAACTCCAAATCTCTCCTTTCCCTCCGGGATATACTTTGCAAATCTCTTATCCTGTCGTCAATGATAGAATGGGCACTGGGTATGAGCAACTAGCTCTTATCCTCTAGAGTTTCACTCAACCAGCCAAAAAATTCCCGTTGCCAGACCAATCCGTTCTGTGCTTTCATCACCCAGTGGTTTTCATTTGGAAAGTGCAATATTCGACTTTGAATACCGCGCGTACGAGCCGCTTGAAATGCCTCAAGCCCCTGGCCAATCGGTACGCGAAAGTCAGTGCCACCCTGGATGATGAGGATGGGTGTATCCCATTTATCCACATGATTTATCGGGTTGAATTGCGTATAAGACTTTTGAGCAGCTTCATTGTTTTTGTCCCAATACGGGCCACCCAAATCCCAATTGACAAAGAAGAGCTCCTCGGTCGTGCCATACATGCTCTGAAGGTTGAATACGCCATCATGCGAAATAAACGACTTGAACCGCCCCTCGTGCATGCCCGCCAGGTAGTATGCCGAGTACCCACCATAACTTGCTCCGACACAGCCGAGCTTGTCCTCATCAACGAATGGTTGTGCGGACATTTCATCAATGGCGGAGAGATAATCCTGCATGTTTTGACCGCCCCAGTCTTTGCTGATCTGCTCGTTCCATTCCACACCGTGGCCGGGCATGCCCCTGCGATTTGGCGCCACCACGATATAGCCTTGTGCGGCCATCAACTGAAAATTCCACCGGAAGGAATAAAACTGCGAAAGGGCTCCTTGTGGCCCACCCTGACAGTAGAGTAGTGCGGGATATTTCTTTGCTGGATCAAAATTAGGGGGATAGATCACCCACGAGATCATCTCCTTTCCATCTGTCGTTTCGACGGTACGCCTTTCTACGATACTGAGATCAATGTTGTCGTAAATGTCGTCGTTGACATGCGTGAGTTGCTTCATCTTGCCGTTAAGAAGACTTACGGTATAGAGCTCCCTGGCGTGATTCATATCTGTGCGCGTGACGACCATCACATCACCGTGTTGGCCCACGATACCTGTCACGTCAAACTGGCCCGTGGTCACCTGCTTGATACCAGTACGTTTTTTGGATTTTCCGGGGTATTCGACCACAAATAACTGCTTGGTTCCACCCGTCGCTGCGGTGAAGTAGATTTTCTTACCATTCTCCGACCAGGCATAGCCACCTACAGTACCGTCCCAGTTTGCAGTCAGATTCAGGTGCTCTCCGTCTACGTTGACGATCAGATCATTCTTGTCGGCCTCATACCCGTCACGGGCCATACTCAGCCACGCCATCACACCTTGCTTCGAAAAAGACGGGCTCATGTCATATCCCATACGACCCTCCGTGAGATTGGAGGTTTCTTTTGTCTCCAGGTTGTAAGCAAATATGTCCGTATTCGTACTCTTCGCATATTCCACACCGGTCTTCTGCTTTGTAGCATATATGACCTGATTGCCATCCGGATGCCACGTATAATCCTCACTGCCGCCAAATGGCTTGGTCGGGCAATGAAATGGCTGGCCTTCCATGATATCGATTGTATCAGATGTCTCCGGATTCACTACGAGCACATGATTATAACTGCCATCTGACCACGTATCCCAATGCCGGTACATCAGATCGTTATAGATCTGCACATCAGCCTTGTCGAGATCCGGATACACCTCAGACCCTTGCACATTGTCCAGTTTGATCGCCTTGCTGATCAGCTTGAGCCCGCTCTTTGCAGACACACTCCGATCGGATACCAGTCCCGCATAATCTTCAACCTCCGTGGCATCACCACCCTTCAGCGGAATGGAGTAGTACTTGCTACTGCTCGTATTCTCCGCAATGTCAAACGTTGTCACACGATAGATGACAGATGTATTGTCTGTCGTGATACCAACAGCTCCCACCCTTCCCAATTGCCACAGCAATTCGGGGGTCATTACGTTTTGAGCGCTCAACAGATGAAGAAAAAGGCATAGGGTGATTGTGATTATTGATTTTTGCATAAATTTTGAATTTTGGGTTTTGTCCAAGGGACCCCTTTGGGAAATTTTAAATTATCGATTCTTTAATTTCAGTTTCTACGCACATTATAGGTTGATACATTCTTGGTTGCTAATTGCCTGTTCTGACCTATTAATTCATCTGAATAATACGGTACTACCATAGCTTAAGCTATAGTAGATAATGTCCCTCCTTCGCTAAAGCTACGGCAGGCAATGCACCCCTCTGGGCTATATGACCCACGTCCTCGGCCCCGCAATCAAATCATCCAGATCCCCATCTCCTTTTTCCTCTATGGCCTGATCCAACTGCTCAAACATCATATCCTCATAGCAAGGCTCATCTACGGCGTACAATACACCAAATGGTCTTGGAAGAGCACTCTCCTCACTCGGGTCATCAAAAAATCTCGTCAGCATGGTGGCTTTAAAAATGTCTGTTTCATCATGAATCCACAGATCATTTTCTGAATATTCTCCTGACCCGAGATCGACAACCTTGGGTCTCATGCCATTAAACACAACTCCCTTGTTCCTTTCTGTGCCGAATACCAGGGGCTGGCCGTGCTCGAGAAAGACAGTTGTGAGTGGCTTTGTCGCCTTGTCTGTAAATGCAAAAAAGGCACCGTCATTAAAAATATTGCAATTCTGATATATTTCCGTGAACGATGTGCCGTGATGCTGATCCGCACGATGCAGTATTGTTTTTAAATGTTTAGTGTCGCGATCCATCGCGCGAGCAATAAAAGTCGCATTACTGCCGATGGCAAAAGCACATGGATTTACCGGGCGATCGATAGATCCCATCGGTGTCGACTTGGTCCTTTTATTGAGTTCTGAAGTTGGAGAATACTGACCTTTTGTGAGGCCATAAATCTGATTATTGAAAAGCAATAAATTAATATTCACATTGCGACGTAAAATATGCAACATGTGATTTCCTCCGATTGAAAATCCGTCACCATCGCCCGTTACGAGCCATATGCTGAGATCGCGATTTGCCATGCGCAGACCCGATGCAAATGCAGGTGCCCGCCCGTGAATGGAGTGCATGCCGTATGTGTCCATATAGTAAGGAAAGCGGGAGGAACACCCTATTCCGGATATGACGGCAGTATTGTCTTTGTCCAGACCGATCTCTGCCATGACAGTCTGCACTTGTTTGAGAATTGAATAATCACCACATCCCGGACACCATCTGACATCCTGATCCGTAGCGAAATCCTTGGCTTTAAGTGGTTCCTGATTTGTTGATGCAGTTTGTGTTGTCACAATTGTTATTTAAATGGATGCCCGACGCAATTATCTGCCCCGGTTTCGCAAATGATCAAAGCAACTCCTTCGCTGCATGAAGCAACTCGGACGTAGCAATCGGCGTACCTTGTATTTTATTGTACTGCTTAACATCAAGCAAAAATTTATTCCTGATAATGCTGGCGAGTTGACCGGTATTCATTTCGGGGATTAAAACCTGCTTAAACCCCTTGAGCAGATTTCCCAGATTTTTTGGAAAAGGACGGATATAGCGCAATTGGGCATGTGCCACAGAGTGACCTTCGCTTAGTAATGTTGTCACCACGGATTGAATGACCCCATACGACGAGCCCCATCCGAGGATGAGCAGATCCCCTTCTTCAGGTCCAATCTCGATGGCCTGCTCGGGAATAAACTCTGCAATTCCCTCAACTTTTGCCTCCCGGATCTTCGTCATGTATTCATGGTTAGCCGGATCGTACGACACATTGCCTGTTTCGGCTTCTTTTTCGAGTCCGCCTATGCGATGTGCCAGTCCCTTTGTGCCGGGAACAGCCCATTTGCGCACCAGGCGCTCATCCCGCGCATATGGCAAATAGGTATCGCCGTTTTCTTTAGGTGGTGCAAACTGAACCGTGATATCGGGTATCTCGGAAGATTTTGGAAATTTCCAGGGCTCGGAGCCATTAGAAATAAATCCGTCGCTCATAAATACCACAGGCGTCATGTGTTGTATGGCAATGCGACAAGCCTCAAAAATGGCCTCGAATGCATCAGCCGGTGTGCTTGCCGAAATCACAGGAATAGGGCATTCGCCATTTCTTCCATACATCGCCTGCAGCAAGTCCGATTGCTCAGTCTTGGTAGGCAGGCCAGTAGACGGCCCTCCACGCTGGATGTTAATGACCACAAGGGGCAACTCGAGAATCATAGCCAGACCGAGTGCTTCACCCTTGAGAGCTAGTCCCGGGCCCGAAGTACCTGTGATCGCAAGATGTCCACCATATGCAGCACCTATCGAAGAGCATATTGCCGCAATCTCGTCTTCTGCCTGAAAGGTCTTGACGCCATAGTTTTTATGCCGGGACAGACCATGCAGGATTTCTGATGCGGGGGTGATAGGATACGAACCATAAAATAATGGCAACCCGGATTTTTTAGAAGCCGTGATAAGGCCAAGCACAATCGCTTCACTCCCCATGATGCCACGATATGTTCCCTTTTCAAGAGGAGCCGCTTTGATCTCGTATCGCGAGGTAAATGTCTCAGTCGTATCACCGAAATTATAACCTGCCTGAAGCACTTTTATATTGGCCTCAAGCACATCCGGCTTCTTGCTGAATTTGCCGGTCAGGAACTCGATTGTGTCCTGCAAGCTGCGCGAATAGCGCCAAAACAGGAAGCCCAGGACGAACATGTTTTTACATCTGTCCTTCTCCTTCAGGCCCAATGGAGAATCGGTCAGAGTTTCGCGGGTCATTTTTGTCACAGGAAGCTCGAGCAACTGATATCCGGCCAGGCTGCCATCATCCAGCGGGTTCGCGCCATTTTCATATTTGGCGAGGCGGAGGTTTTTCTTGTCAAACCCATCTGTGTTGGCAATGATTGTTCCTCCTTCGCGAAGCGTGTCGATGTTGGTTTTGAGTGCCGCTGCATTCATAGCGACGAGTACATCGAATGTATCCCCCGGAGTGAATATTTTTTGACTTCCAAAGTGAATTTGAAAACCCGATACGCCCGCAATTGTGCCTGCGGGTGCTCTTATCTCTGCGGGAAAATCAGGAAAAGTTGCCAGATCACTTCCCGTCAGGGCGGTACTGCTCGTAAATAATCCACCGGAAAGCTGCATGCCGTCACCGCTGTCGCCGGCAAATTTGATTGTAACGGCTTTGCGTGTTTTGACGTCTGTCTTCATGCTCTATGAGTGCTTTGCGCTTTATGAATGAAGACGATTTTGCCGTGCCAGCAGTACCTCTTCTGTTTCCTCGTGATCGGGATCATCAATACAGCAATCCACAGGGCACACTGCAGCGCACTGCGGTTCATCATGAAATCCCTTGCACTCGGTGCATTTATCGGGAGAGATGTAGTACAGGTCATCAGAAACGGGCTCCTGCTGATCATCTGAATGCACTTCATTGCCTGTTCCCAGCGTGTACATTCCCGTGACACTCGTCCCCTCCGAAATAGACCACTCAACACCACCCTCATAGATAGCATTGTTTGGACACTCAGGCTCGCAGGCACCACAATTGATGCATTCGTCAGTAATTATTATAGCCATAATAATGCGTGATTAGTTTTGGTCGACGCGAAGTTAAATGTAGTCTCCTTACCAACAAAAACCAAGGGATAAAAAAAGTTGCTTGCCGAAAGGTCTTCAACAAGCAACTCCAAATAGTGTGTCTTCGTCTTCGCTACATCAAAGCATCTAGTGCTTGATGATAGATTCCAGAAGTCAGATTCCAGATGTGCTGCCCCCTCATGAAAGCAATGACATCAAAATTTAGACGTCTATAATCTGGAATCTTAATGATTATAGATTCCAGAAGTCAGAATCCAGATTTTAGATGTGCTATTCTCGGGAAAGCGATGACATCAAAATTCAGACGTCTATAATCTGGAATCAGGAATTGCAAAAAAAATTGTAAATTTTTTTGCAACCTCGTCTGATAGATAGTGAAGCGCACTTCGCAGTCAGAACAGGGGTATTTCGTCGAGAACAGAAGTTATCCACATGGTGTGGAAAAAATAAAATCATCGTCATTTAAAAAAAGCGGTAATTCATGCCCTGATATGTCACATATATGTAATATATTGCATATGTCGATACGTATGTGATTTATCTTGAACATAGACGTTCTGACGCGTCACTCTTTTATAATCCGGAACTTGTCACACAATGGAATCTCGCCTAAAGAAAAGCAGACCTACCGCTACACCTGACCTGAATAGACAGTACACATATGATGAGGCCATGAAGGCCTCACTCGCATATTTTAAGGGTGACGAACTGGCTGCCAGTGTGTGGATAAACAAGTACGCACTTAAGGATTCTGCAGGCAATATCTATGAAAACACGCCTGTGCAAATGCATCAGCGGCTTGCTAGTGAGATAGCACGCATCGAGAGTAAGTACGTCAATCCGATGAGCGAGCGCCACATATATGACCTGCTCAAAGACTTCAAATACATCATACCACAGGGAGGCCCGATGTCGGGAATCGGCAATAATATGCAGGTCTCTTCACTGTCCAATTGTTTTGTGATCGGGAATGAGGCGGATTCGTACGGGGGCATCATGAAGACTGATCAGGAGCAGGTGCAACTCATGAAGCGCAGAGGTGGAGTGGGCCATGATCTGTCACACATCCGTCCCGCAGCGAGTCCGGTGCAAAACACAGCACTGAGTTCGACCGGGATCGTACCGTTTATGGAGCGGTATTCGAATAGTACGCGTGAGGTCGCCCAGGACGGAAGGAGAGGAGCGTTGATGCTCTCGATCTCTGTCAAGCATCCCGATGCCGAAAGCTTTATCGACGCCAAGCTCGATCGTGGCAAGGTGACCGGGGCAAATGTGTCTGTGCGTATTGATGATGACTTTGTGCGTGCAGCCGTTGCAAATGAAAAATATACCCAGCAGTACCCGATCGATTCTCCAAACCCCAAGTATACCAAAGAGATAGATGCACTCCTTCTGTGGAAGAAGGTCATTCACAATGCGTGGAACTCCGCCGAGCCAGGCATTTTGTTTTGGGACACGATCATCCGTGAGTCAGTACCTGATTGTTATGCCGCTCAGGGATATAAAACTGTATCGACCAATCCTTGTGGCGAAATTCCACTCTGTCCGTATGACAGCTGCCGGTTGTTGGCGATCAATCTTTACAGCTATGTAAATAACCCATTTACCAAAGAAGCATCTTTTGATTTTGACCTCTTCACTGAGCACGCCGGTGCAGCACAGCGTATCATGGACGATATCATTGATCTGGAAGTAGAGAAAATCGACAAGATCGTCAGCAAGATAGATGCCGATCCCGAAGCCGAATCGATCAAGGGTAT
>QMOR01000122.1 GCA_003648285.1 Bacteroidota bacterium | reverse complement strand
GGCGCAGGACAAGGACCAGCACCAAAATCACCAGTACCATTGTTGTCATCGAAGTCTGAATCTACACCAACGGCTCCGTTACACCATGTAGGTGAAGCAATTCTAAATCCATCGTTGATAAAATTTCCTTTGTCCAGAAATCCTTCAGGAAGGTACTTCCAGGTCGCATTGGCATTTGAATCAACATCAAAGCAGGTACCAAACGTAGTCCATCCGTCAAGGCCATCTTCAAACTGCTCTTCCCAAAGTACAATGTCTGGCTTTGGTGCCTCAGCTCCAAATGCTGCAATGCGAAAAGTTCCTTCGTTGTCATTAGGAGATACACCTGACCACACACGCACGTAGTAAGTGTCACCCGGGATAAGGCAGAAAGAGCCTAATTCAAGCGTGTTCTCTTCAGGGACAGCTGATGAGAAACATGCCCAGGCCGCAGCTGAAGAATCACATGAAGGGTAAAAAGCCATACCCACTGCAGGGAGGTCAGTAGTTTCTTCTCCAAAATATGTCTTGATTACGATACCTGATGCAGGGATATCTACTGGCATCGTAATTGCGTACCATACGTCATCCATAAACCAGCTACCAGAGCATACGCTCGGTACACCAAGATCACCGGTAGCACCACGTGTGTCTCCATCGATCTGTACAGCAGAAGCTTCGTCTACTGCGAGCTCCACGGTCAATGCACCTCCACAGTTGTCATTTTCCGGTTGAGCAAAGAGTGTTCCACTTGTAAATACAAGTATTGCACATATCAATTGTAATAGTCTATTCATTTTCAGATTTTAGATTAGATAATTATAAGATTAAGCAACAATTTTCAGAAAAATAAAGGTATAAAAAACTCAGTCTTTCATGGCACATCTGTGCGCACACGTCGGATAGTTTACATATTAATTGATGTAGGTGAATTGGATTGCCAAATTACAAAATTCTTTCAACGCGCAGCCCCTTTTTCAACACTTCTATAGTGATAGGCGTCACTCCGACATGCTCGCAAACAGCCCCCCCCGCCACATTCGCAGCAATTGCCAACTGCTCAGGTGTCAGATTGCTCAAATACCCCAGTGTCAGGACACTGATTACGGCATCACCGGCACCGCATACATCCACTACTTCGAGAGATGTGGTAGGGTGGACTCCCGAGATGTTTCCATCATCAATATAGAGTCCATGCTCCGAAAGTGTGATGCAACTCACCTCATGATCAAGTATCTGCCTCAACTCCCGGGACGCACGGTCCAATGATTCCGTGGTGGGTTCAATCGGAAAGGAATACTGAGCCGCCAGTTCTTTCATATTGGGCTTAAAGACGGCGACACCCTTGTACGCAAAAAAGTTGTCAAACTTCGGATCTACCGCCACGGGGATAGACAGCGCCCTCGCTTCATCCAGCAGCGCCGCAATGATATCAGGAGTCAGTACACCTTTGTTATAGTCCTGCAGGATGATGGCATCTGGTCTGGTCTCTCTAAGACAGTCAGCGACCTGTTGCACAAACGTATCCTCCTGCTCTTTTGATGGATGTAATATCTCCTCATCATCCACACGCAGAATGTGCTGATTACCCGCTATGACACGTGTCTTGGTGGTTGTTGGTACATCGGAAATACGAGAAATTGAATTTCCCCCAATACCACCATCGCGTATCAACTGAAGAAGGTGATCCCCATTTGTGTCTTCACCCACCACGCCTATAAGTGATGATCTGCAGCCGAGTTGTGCCAGATTGAATGCCACATTTGCGGCCCCACCCATCCTGTTGTGCGAAGATTGAAGCTGGAGTATGGGAACAGGTGCTTCAGGCGAAATCCGGTCCACTCTACCCCATAAATACCGGTCGAGCATCAGGTCGCCAATCACCAAAATGTGTCGTTTTGAAATGTCTTTAATAAACTGCTCAGTCCACTCCATGACTTAATAAACTTTCACTGCGAATGTAATCATATATACGCCCCGTAGCCCCTGCATGTCTTGCCATATACTGGCTCGCTATCTCTGAGATCCGACCTGATCGGTTGTCAGCGGCGAAGTCGTCAATCGCCGCTTGAATCTCTTTGGCAGACTTTACGGCTATACATGCACCTAGTGCGATTAACTCGACGGCTTCCTTAAACCTCTCATGATTAGGCCCCATGATAACCGGGAGTCGATGGGCAATAGGTTCCAGGATATTGTGAATGCCGGAACTGAAGCCCCCTCCCACATAGGCGATACTTCCGACATGATAGATATCGGCCAGATCGCCCATGGTGTCGACAATGACCACATCGGCATGGACAGGTCGGGAAATGTGCATCTTGCTCAATCGCACGGTCTTCACAGTGAGCATTTTCTCTAAGGCCACAAGTTTTTGCTCCTCATTTTCGTGCGGGGCAATGATACATTTCAGGTTCCCACTATTTATGATGGGCAGCAAGTGTCTGATATCCTCGGGCCAGGTACTTCCCGCTACCAAAATACTTTCGGACTCCAGAACATCCACCAGATATCCAAAATCCTTATGCCCCTTTGCGATCTGCAATACACGGTCGACTCTGGTGTCACCGCTATACGACACGTTTTGAAAGCCGTGTTCAGTCAGTAAAACCTGCGATTGCTCGTCTGCCAGAAATATCTGCTGCAGGTTTTTCAGGATCGGGAGAAACATGCGGCCTGTCCTTTTAAAATAGAATTGCCCCGGTCTGAACTGGGCTGAAATAAGTAAAACCGGAATGTTCCGATCCAACATCTCCCGAAAATGATGAAACCAGATTTCATATTTGACAAAAATGACGAGCTCCGGTTTGACGATATTTAAAAATCTACGGGCATTTTCTGGTGTATCCAGTGGCATGTACGTCACATAGTGCGCACCCTGATACTCCCTTCTCACTTCATATCCCGAAGGAGAGAAGAAGGTCAGCAAAATACGCTTCCCGGGATGCAGCTCTCTGATCTGCTCGATGAGTGGTCGTCCCTGTTCAAATTCGCCAAGGGAAGCGACATGCACCCAAATCCAATCCTCGCCATTGGAAATTGCATCTTCCAGTCTTGAAAACAGATGGCTTCTACCCTCAACCCATTTGGTGGCTTTGGTAGAAAATGGTCTTGCGAGTTTTATTCCTATACCAAGCAGGCGGATAGCTGTTGTGTAGGCAGATACCATGATTCCTAATAGAAAATGGACTCAGGTGGTACGCCATATGTGATAGGCAGAACGAGTCCTATCCGAAAGCCGAAAAGAGAATCATTCCTCGCTGCGTCGTCGTGTCGTTGTTCGTTGAAGTTATACGCACGTTTGTTTTCTGTAAAACCCAGCATATAGTCCACGCCGGCAAGAAAATTGAGTCTCCTGTTTGCCGCAAGATGCTGATAGCCCAAAAACCCATACAATGCCGGCCCGTTTGACAGGCGATCATATCCCTTCGCGTATTCACCGGTGATTTGATTGACCGTGCTTCTGTTGTCCTGCACTCTTATCTTATGTTGCATAATCCCTCCACCAAGGCTCAGTTTTATTCCAGAGTGCGGTTGCTTTTCATTGAAAGAAAAAACCTTTCCCACGTAAAGGCCAGCAAAATATCCGCGCTCCCGAAACGAAATATCCGCAAGCGACCGGTCATTCCCAATGACATCACCCTGAGTTGTACGCAGATTGGAGATGACATCCTCACTGACCTTGTTACCGAATAAAAACATGCCTTTTATGCCTGCATGCCAGAGTGACTCAGTAAGCATGATTTCAAATTGCGACCCGAGATTAAAACTTGTCCCAAAGCGATCACTCAGGTCACTGCCCGGAAACTGCACACCATACTCAAAGCTGACATGCATGCGCACCTTGTTCTGGGCCTGTAGCTTTACGCAAAAAAATGCAGTAATCAATAGTATGAAATGGATGCGATGCATTGTTGATCGGCGAATTTAGTGAAATACAAATGCCTGACAGAGATCTTTATAAATCCTTCGCAAGTAAGTCGGCTGTTATGCTGAGTCAAATCTTATATTTGCCACATTAATATCAAACCACGATTATGCCCAAAATACTCATCACAGGCGGTGCCGGATTTGTTGGATCACATTTATGTGACAAGTTCATTCGGGAAGGGTTCCATGTTGTTGCCATGGACAACCTGCTGACAGGCACCAAGGACAACATTGCACACCTTTTCCCCCACGAGCGCTTCGAGTTCTATTTTCATGATGTCACGACATTCGTGCATATCCCGGGCGATCTGGACTATATACTGCATTTTGCTTCACCAGCGAGCCCGGTGGATTATCTGCGCATGCCGATTCAGACATTAAAAGTTGGCTCTTTGGGTACACACAACCTGCTTGGTTTGGCAAAGGATAAAAACTCCCGAATCGTGATCGCTTCGACTTCAGAGGTGTACGGTGATCCGGAAGTACATCCTCAAACGGAAGACTATTGGGGAAATGTCAACCCGATAGGACCAAGGGGAGTGTATGATGAGGCCAAGAGATTTATGGAGGCGATGACCATGGCATATCACAATTATCACGGGGTGAATACAGGGATTGCCAGATTGTTCAATACCTATGGTCCGCGGATGCGCATGGATGACGGGCGGGTGATACCTAATTTTATGTCTCAGGCAATACGTGGCGAGGCCCTTACTGTATACGGGGATGGGAACCAGACGAGATCCTTCTGCTATATAGATGATATGGTCGAGGGCATCTATAAGCTTCTCATGAGTGACTATTACATGCCGGTAAATCTGGGCAACCCAGCGGAAATGACTGTGC
The DNA here is from genome assembly GCA_003648285.1 of Bacteroidota bacterium. Lineage (GTDB taxonomy): Bacteria > Bacteroidota > Bacteroidia > Chitinophagales > Saprospiraceae > B8-G4. Next base: position 4,087 of record QMOR01000122.1, on the reverse strand, counting down.
TTGAATTTGCTGAAGAAATGCGTGAGATCTGCTCGAATCCGAATCTCGAAATTATCTTTAAATCATTGCCTGTAGATGATCCGCTCAGACGTCGTCCCGACATCAGTCTTGCTAAAAAAGAACTGGGCTGGGCACCCCAAACTGGTCGTCCCGAAGGGATGGCTCGCACGTTTGATTATTTCAAGCAGCTACTTTCTCAATAATTTGGTACACCAATTGCAGAGAATACACATAATGCATATTAAGCTTCTCAAGACTGTGCTCCTTTGTGGGCTATTATTATTCGTACTGCTACTACCTGATGTACAGGGTCAGGTGACTCATATCCCGACCCCAGATGAGGTAACGAAGCTTTTAAACGAGAACAATATCACAGAGGCCGAGTTTCAGGTCGCCATGCAAGCCAAAGGATATGATCCCAACAATATAGATATCAAGACCGTAGACCTGGCAGAACTGGAGCGCGTCTCTCTTGAAGTGATCGCCGAATTATCTGCCGCCAAACAGCAACATCAAATTGAAGCAGTCGATGAGTTGGCAGAGGATAAGGCTGAGGAGACAATAGAAGAAGTGAGCTCAGAAACAGCAGATAAAATCCAGGAGTCTATTGATAAAGGAGCCTCGTCTGAAGAGGCTGTGAGTGAAGCACTTCAGGACTTGGAAAAGAAAGATGTGCCCAAGTCAAAAATATACGGCCAACACTTGTTTCGGAGCAAGGACATGTCCGTCTTTCGTCAAGCCGATAGGATCAAGCCTCCGGCATCTTATGTCCTCGGAGTAGGCGATGTCTTGTCGATCACGATAAATGGATTATCTCAAGTGAGTATTTCTACCACAATCGATGATGAGGGATTTATTTCGATTGATCAGGGAGTTTCTGATAAGCCATCGATTCCGCTGCGAGGATTGACCCTCGGTCAGGCACAAGATATGTTGAGCCGAAGATTGAAGGCGTATTACACCTACACAGACAATCAGTTTCACCTCAATGTGCTGACAACCAGAACCGTCACGGTCAACTTCTTCGGGGAGGTCATGACGACCGGTGGCGTCACGCTATCTGCCGTAAACACGCTGTTCAACGCGCTCGTTGCAGCAGGAGGACCATCAGACATTGGTTCTGTGAGAAGGATCAAGCTCATTAGTGGAGCAGAAGAAAAGGTATTCGATACGTACGCATACATGCAGGATCCGAGATTGGCGGGTAACTTCTATTTGAAAGACAATGATTATGTACATATTCCTGTGGCCCAGCGCGTGATATCGATTGCCGGTGCCATACGTCGCCCGTTCCGATATGAATTGCTTGAGGGGGAACACCTCGTCAAACTCATCGAATTTGCAGGTGGACTGGAGGATGGCGCATATCTAAAGGACATTCAAATCACACGATATAGCAATGATCAACGCGTCGTTGTCAATGTCAATCTTGGGGAGATCATCAAGAGTGGTGGAGATTATTTGCTTGAGCCTGGGGACGAAGTTGTGATTCAGAGTGTCGAAAGCAATATCCTCAATGTTGTTGAGCTTCAGGGAGCTGTTGTAAAACCAGGGCAGTATGAGCATAAACCGGGAATGCGCATTTCTGACCTGATCGATATGGGTGTACTTAAAGTTGGAGCACGCCTCGATTTTGGTTATTTGCTCAGACACAATGCCGATGACACATATATGTATTTGCGCGTTCATCCGCAGGCTGCATTGGATGGGAGAGGAGGAGTTGCTGATTTGCTACTTGAAGATCAGGATATTTTGCGCATCCCATCGCTCGTATTGTATGCAGATGCTGTTGATTTTACTGTGCGGGGGGCCGTCCGTTCACCGGGGACCTTTGATTTTCACCCGGGTGGATCGATGACAGTGCAGGATGCCATACTTATATCTGGGGGATTGAAGCCTAGCGCTGCTGAATTTGGCTATATTTTGCGCAGATCTCCGGAAGATCCCAAACGGACAGATTATCTGCCGTTTAATCCGCAAAATGCTGCTACAGATGTCTCATCTCCGGACAACATTGCGCTCATGCCGTTTGACAGCCTTGTCCTATTTGATGATGCGCAGTTGCGTGATGAATTTTTTATTCAGGTCCGCGGATCAGTAAGAAATCCTGGCAAGTACAGGTATGATGCGAATATGACCCTTGAGCAGGCATTGAGTCTGGCTGGTGGTTTGACTTTTAGTGCTGCTTCGAATCGAGTAGACGTCGCACGAGTTATTATGGCAGAAAACAGACCCACGCAAACTGTCTCGTACAGCACTACTGTTGGGCGTGATTTGATGTCGCCGGGGGTTGACTCATCTATGCGGCTGTTTCCATTTGACGAAATTTTTGTGCGCGATGTACCGCAATTTGAACTCCAAAAAATTGTACAGATAAATGGAGAAGTGCAATATCCCGGTGGTTATGCTATCGTTGAAGAAAATGAAAAAATCACAAGTCTGATAAGTCGTGCCGGGGGGTTGACTGCGGAAGCATATTCGCTCGGTGCCAGATTGCTCAGAGTCCATAATAGTACGGGTGTTGTTGTAATAAATCTCGATGATGCGCTCTCAAATCCAAATTCAACGGCAAACCTGATCCTTCAGGCCGGTGATGTTATATCGATCCCAAAACAGCCTGATCTCGTCACAATTACCGGTGCGGTCAATTTGCGGGATTTGTATACAGAAGAGTATTTACTCGCCGGAAACAAAGTCAATGTCGCTTATGAGAAGGGAAAGAGTGCAAAATACTATATCGACAATTATGCTGCAGGTCTTGCCGAAGACGGCCGCAAGCGTCTGATCACAGTGGTTCAGGCAAATGGAAGAGTAGAAAAAACCAAGACCTTCCTGTTCTTCAAATTCTACCCCAAAGTCGATAAAGGAGCTACTGTGAATGTCGGAAGGATAGTCCCCGAACCGAATGCAATTCCGGGCCAGAAGGAAGATATAGACTGGGGAGTTGTGGTGAGGGATACACTCGCCCAGGCGACTGCTATTCTTACGTTGATTCTGTTAGTTGATAGATTATAGCTATTTCGCTACCGCCCTTATCGCCTTTACGCCCGGCAACTCTTTGCCTTCCAGAAACTCGAGCATCGCACCTCCTCCGGTGGATATAAAGCTGATGTCATTTGCGACTCCACTTTGGTTGACAGCGGCGACTGAATCCCCTCCACCAACAAGTGAATACGCGCCGTCACGTGTCTTTTCAGATATGGCTTCTGCGATGGCCAGAGTGCCCTTTGCAAACGGTGCCATCTCAAATACCCCCATCGGTCCATTCCACAGGATAGTCCTGGCAGATTGTACAGCATCTGTAAAACTCTGAATGGAATCCGGTCCGATGTCGAGGCCCATCCAGCCTTCCGGAATCTGATCTATGGCGGAAATTTTTACATCAGCATCTGCTGAAAAACGATCGGCGATGATTGCATCCGTCGGGAGATAGAGTGAGACATTTTGTTTCACAGCCGAGGCCATGATTTCACGTGCCAGATCCAGTTTGTCATCTTCGACAAGCGAGTTGCCAACCTGGCCACCTTGAGCCTTGATAAAAGTGAATGCCATCGCACCACCGATGATGACAGAGTCAGCTAATTGCAGGAGCTTACTCAATAGACCAATCTTGTCAGATACCTTGGCCCCACCCAGTATTGCTACCAGTGGTTTTTCTGCATGATGAAGAATTTTTTTGGCATTGGCGAGCTCAGCCTCCATCAATTTTCCAAACATCTTATCCTTGGGAGCAAAAAAACTGGCAATGGCAGTTGTTGACGCATGCGCCCTGTGGGCTGTGCCAAAAGCGTCATTGATGTACACGCTGCCAAGTTTTGACAATTCACGGGCAAAGTCCTCGTCATCCTCTTCTTCGCCCTCTTCAAAGCGGGTGTTTTCCAGGAGTAATATTTGACCTGACTGCAGGGATGCCACGAGCTTTTTGGATGCAGATCCTCCGCAATCCCGGGCAAAAAACACTTTTGCACCAGTGAGTTCGGACAGATGATCTACTAAGGGAGCAAGCGAAAATCTTTCACGGTCGATTGAACCGTCTTTCGCACGTTTTTTCTGCGGTCTGCCAAGATGCGACATGAGGATGATACTT
>QMOR01000121.1 GCA_003648285.1 Bacteroidota bacterium | reverse complement strand
GTTGTACGGGAACAAGTATTCCATTCAAAGATGCGATCAGGGGGGTAATATTTTCACAGCAGTACACGGAATACGATGTGGGTACAGCATGCGGAGTAATGGATGGCTTGTATAATCTAGTATTAATGCTCTACGACCTATCGGCGGGGGCTTCAAAAGCAGCAGTGCATACACCTTTGACTAAATTATGGTTTATTGATTTGGCCATCGAATCACACAAGGCGGGACAATTTTGGAAAGGCTTTGATATAAAATGGACAAAGGACAAGATCTATTGGTTCGGTGGACTTGTAAATTTTTTGGATGCAGTAAGCAAGCTCAATACTGCAGTAATCGTCAAGAACGTGCTCACCATGCTAGACGAGTTTTGGGGTAATATATCAGGTGTGAATGGTGCTGCATTGGTAGGATATGAAGCTGGGAAAATTGTGTTTGAGATTGTCATAGCGGCATTGACGGGTGGTTTTGCCGAAGCGAAATATATTGCAAATTTTTCAAAGAAGGGATTAAATAAGTTGATTACTTATCTATCCAAGCCAAATGCACCTGATGTTGGAGGATTGTTTGACGATGCCATAAAAGGTACTAAAGGTATATCAGGCGCATTGAGAGATACAAGAAACCTTCTACTTGTTGCAAAATGTTTTGTTGCTGGCACAGTTGTCATGTTGGCTCCCGGTGAGATGTCAGCGATAGAGGAGCTGGAATTGGGAACCTCGGTGGTTACACAAAAAATATCTGAGTCAGAAAATATTGTTGCAAATAGTGAGAGCGGTCTGAGTGACCTCGTATCTCAAGAACAACGCAGAGTGGATGAAACCTCTACACAGACTACTTGGTGCCAGTTAGAACTGGAGCTTGCGGAGGACGGGTTTCTGACCAAAATCGCATTGTTGCGCCCGCTTTGGTGGGTCCGCGAGCGTGCCTGCTTTGATGTCGGCGATACCATACATCTTGCCATACGTGAGCAAAACATAGAAGGTAATGCGCATCTGTCACGTATATCGGAAATCGCGTTTTCCGAAGTTGTACAAAAGAAAAATCTTACTGCCGGGCACGATTATCAGATAATAACGGGTAAATTTGAAAGGACCTCCTCAAACGTGCGGAGGCTGATTTTTGACAATGGAGAGGAATTGCTTATTACAGGTGAGCATCCAATGTATAGCAAAAGTGCCAGCGGTTGGAAAAATGCAGAGGACATTGTGCCTGGCGAACTGATCCAAAATTACGGTGGTACTGCTATCTTGAAATCAACCGTGAAGCTGGACACTACGGCTACGGTGTATAATCTTGAGGTTCGCGAGGATCATACGTTTCATGTCGGAGCTTCGGGGATACTTGTGCATAATGCTTATCAGATTAGTTTAGCTAAGATCGATGATCTGCGAGCTGCGCTAAAAAAGGATCCGTCGATAATTCCTGATCGTGCTATGTCTGAGGCCATGCGCGATTTGCTGTTGGATGTTGTTGTATATAAGAAATTTAAATCTGATTTTGGTGGGAGTGGGTTTATTGATAATATTTCTTTTGAGAGGTTAGAGGCATGGAAAGGACTAATTGATAGACCTGAGTGGGTAAGGCTTAATACAGATTTGCTAGGAAAAATTGCAGGTGAAAGTGATGACTATATTGCTAGAGTTAATTTGCTGTATAAGAATTTTTCACTTGGAGGTCCATTTCCAGACCTCAGACATGGAATTAATTTTAATAAATATGGGTTTCCAGACTTTAGTGATTTTCATCCTCCAATTTCAAAAAAGAAGTATTTTTCAGAAGAATTATTTGGAAATGGTCAAAATACTCCAGATTATTCTGATGCCGCAAATTGGTTTGTTGCAAACAACCCAAATGCAACATTAGCAAATGGTGGAAAGGGGATTGTTGTTGATGGACAATATTATGCTATGCATCACATGGAAGATGGTAAAACTATTATGCCTGTATTGGGAGCTAAACATAGTGAAGTTGGACATACAGGTGGTGGATCAATCATTGCAAAAGAGCTTAAGGGCTTATTTGAGATTCCTTAATATTAAATATATGAAACTATTTAGAGCTTCAGAGAAGGGTGATTTGGAAAATAAAAATTTGCTTATTGATAGATTGCTAGAAGAGTTTAATGTAACCCTGCCAAGGTTATATACGGAGATTCAATTAGAATATACTTTAGGCCAATATTCGGAGATTTGGGATGCATATATTGATAAATATTTACGAATCATGCCAGTTTCAGAGATAGTGTATTATAATGAATATTATAGTTTTCCATATGGATGGTTGTATAGTTTAGAAGAGTTAAAACTTGATTTGGAATTTTCTACAGATAATGCGAATTTATTATCAAATCATGAGGTTATAAGGATAGGCAATATCGTTAGTGGCGGAGGATTGTATTTGGGTGTTGGAGAGAAAAATCAAGACTTTATTTACAAGATGGTCTGGGATCATGACAGTAATCCAATAAAAATATCTGATTCTATTTTTCATTTCTTAAACGATCTAAAGATTGTGAATATTTACAATAGTCAAGGCTTAGAGTCTAATGTTGGAAAAATATATTTTAAGATGCCAAACATGCAGTATGCGATTAAGCAAGATGTGGTTTCAAGCCTCTTAGGTAAAAAGGAGGATGAAAAATTTGTTTGCAAAGAAGAACTAATTTCAAATCTTGATAAGATAATAGCCGATGTTCGAAATACAAATTTCAGATAGAGTTAATAGTATTTTGGAAGATTATTACAGAGAAAAGCTTAATGCGCCCATTTGCCAGAGCGATAGAAATGTATTTGAAAACCAAGTAATGGGGGTTCGTAATTCATTTCGGAGGATTTTCTTTAATTTGAGTGTTAATCCTTTTTCATATCCTGAGCTTGGATCTGGTGTATATTTTGCGGTCAGTACATATTTACCGCACGTAATCTTCTATACAATAGAGAATAGTTGTGTAAAGATATTTGAGTGTTTAAAAAGAGAAGAACTCTTTTAGATGTGTGTTGTGTTGACCTCTGACCAAAAAACCGGACCGAGCTTATTGCTAAGATTAAAGGGTTTGCACCATCTCAGATAAAGCAACATATTAAAGATGGATGGGATGTTGTAATTAGATCCTCCGATGACATACCGCATTTTTTTGGAGTTAGAAGGCACTTTCAAGACCTAGTGGAGGTCTATAGGTATAAAGCAGTAGGCTTTAAGTCAACAGGTCCCATTGCGGATAATTTTAAAGCACTTGATTTTTATGAAGAATTGAATATTTCAGGAGATATAATAAATGCGGGGAAAGCGATTAGCATGAAGACAACCAAAGTTACTGATGTAAATATTTGGAGAAATTATAATTCAGTAAAAAATAATATTCAGCATTTAAAAGATGGCTTTCAAGGAGGAATAACATGGAATGGGAAAACGATTAAATATACAACTCCTGAGATTCATATATATATGCCAAAGGATAAATTCACTCAGAGTATTGCTAATTCTTGGAAAAATACTTTAGAAAGCCTCCATCCGCAGATTAAATTTGAAATAAGTACATTAGAAAAATTTATTAAGAATTAATGGCTGCATATTGGTACATAGCGAACGCAAAACTGAAATTTGAAGGTGTTGAAGATATGCCTCCTATTGACAAAGAGTTATGGAGAGGCGTTGTAGAAAATGATAATGAATTGTTCTGGTTTGAAAATACATCTCATGGCAATAATTATTTTTCTGACCCTTATGCAAGTGAAGAAGACCTGAAAAGTCTTCGTAGGACATTAGCTCATATGGACATAAATAGAAAGATTGGACATGGGCAAGTGCAGTTTAATTATAACAACAAAACAGGACATATTCCTATAACTCATACTCGTGAAACGTTGAATCGCATAGAAAAGTACTATAAAATTGCCAATAAGTTAAATGCTAAATTATTTAAAAATGGAACATGGATTAATGAAAAGCAATTAGATATATTTAAAGTTAAATATGCAAAGAAGAAATGAGAATCTGTTGCGCGAAATGACAATCAAGACGCATAAGCCGCTTTAGCCTTAAAATTTCTAATCGATTGATCGATAAGGAAATACAGCTTCACTCTTGCCTCAGAGGAGAGTTTTTGTAATTCTATAACCCTGTTCATTGTTTTAGTATCTGCTTCTATATCTGCAGATCCTACTAGTTAAATGAGAGATATGCCAACTTCCGTTTAAGGGTAAGCAAACTGGGCAATAGGCATTTGCTCGGTTGCTTACAGATATCAGACACACGTCCCTCCGTTCCCAGAAGGATTATGTAGCTTCAAGTTTGAAAATCGAACTGAGCGAAGCGGATTTTAAGATTTCCAGGGACTTGATTATTAAACACATATAATTTCTACGTACAAGCTTTGAGTTACAGCAAATATAAAATGCCACCGAAGGTGCCGCGACGTACATCGCTCAGGCATGCCGCAAAAGCGGTACACAATCCAATACCTTTTCTCACTGAGAATATTAAAAACTTTGGAAAGGCGTACTCATTTCACATTGGGGGCGTGAGGAAGGGCATCCTGACGACTGATCCCGAGATGATTCAGCACATCCTGCAAAAGAACAATCGCAATTATCGCAAATCCCGAATGCAGACAGAAATTCTCGGTCATTATGTGGGAAAGGGACTTCTTACTTCTGAGGGTGCATTCTGGCTGCGACAGCGGCGTTTGATACAACCCGCATTTCATAGGTCAAAATTAAACGGGCTGGTAGGTATCGTGCAGGAGGAGATTGAAAAATTCTTTTCAGCAAACTGGAAAAATGGAGGGCGTCGTGAATTATACACAGATATGCACCACCTGGCATTTCGCGTTGTCGCAAGATCTCTTTTTAGCACAGCTCTTGACGATGCCGAGATACTCGATTTGAGTAAGCAGATTTCAGCAATCCAGTCTTTTGTAGTCAAGCGTATCCGACAGCCGTATCTCCATTATTGGTTACACTTGAATGGACAGATGCGGCATCATGACAGGGTTTCCGCCTCAGTACGGCAGACGATTCTCGATGTGATTCGCAAAAGAAAAGATTCCGGTGCCGAATCAAATGATTTATTGAGTTTACTGCTGTCTGTGCGATATGAAGATACCGGCGAGCCCATGAGTGAAGAGCAGATTCTGGATGAGAGTTTGATTCTATTTACGGCGGGGCATGAAACTACTGCTGTTGCATTGTCCTGGACGTTTTATTTGCTCGCAAAGCATCCGCAGTATCTTGAGATGATTCGGGAGGAAACACCCAGCGGTGGATTTACCAGCCTCGAAGAGGTCATGCGCATGCAGATGACCACGCAGGTGATTGAGGAGTCCATGCGCATCTATCCTCCCGCATGGCTAATCGATCGTCTTTCAAATTCAGATGATGCTGTTGGCAATTTCAGTTATCCCAAGGACACATTTTTTATTATATGGATTTATGGTTTGCACAACGATCCTGATCTATGGCCTCATCCGGAAGTATTTGACCCGGGCCGGTTTGATCCGGCATTGAAAAAGGCCCGAAAGCCATTTAGTTATATTCCTTTCGGTGCCGGCCCCAGATTGTGCATCGGTCATCAATTTGCCATGATGGAAATGATCCAGGCCGTTGCCCATGTGGCTACCAATTACAATTATGAACTCATTGATCATGATGTCGGGCTTCGGCCACTGGTAACGCTCAGGCCTAAATCTACTGTTCCGATCACAGTGTCTGACTTAAGATAACAAATCCGATATCTGATTAATGTTAGCGTCTGCGCTTTGCGCGGAGGCATTCATGTTATTGGGAAGACATAATTTAACTGCTCACAGATGCTGGTGAGTCGAGTTTAGACCCTTCAAAAAATGCCGCTACTTCGACAGGGTTAGATCTGCCTTTGACCATTTCCTCTTTAAATTCGACTGGTTCGCGCAAATCTTCGGGAAGCCGACTATACACTTCTTTAGAAATTACAAGGGTACTGCCAAATTTTTTATTGAGTTGCTCGAGCCGTGCGGCAATAATTACCGTATTCCCGGTAATAGAGTATTGCATTCGCGATTCGGTCCCTACATTTCCAGTAACAACATCTCCGGCATGCAAGCCTATTCCTACACGTGTGACAGGGATGGCCCCATTTTGACTTTTCTCATTCACTTTTTGCATGATTTCGCGGGCTGCCTTATAAGCATTCAGTGAGTCATTCTCATGTGACACCGGTGCCCCAAATGTTGCCATAAAACCATCACCAAGTAATTGATTTACAATACCGCCATGCTTATTAATACTTTCGAGCATAAATGCAAATACGCTATTCTGATAACTAATAATTTCTTCTGGCATTAAATGCTCAGTAAATAACGAAAAGTCCCTGATGTCAAGGAACATAATGCAAACAAATCGCTTCTCAACTTTTCCTGCATCTTTTGAAGTGATAAGTGCCGCAGCGACATCACCAGATATTTGCTGACTCAGCAGCTGTTTAATCCTTTTATCCGCGACCTGAAGTTTTCTTTGAGCTGTCGAAAGGCTATCGTATGCGAATCCAAGTTTTTTGTGATCGCGCTTTTTATTCGTGTATAGGGAGTAGAGCGATGTCAATATTAACGCCATAAGCGCAAGGCCGATGATGAGGTTTCTTCGTGATTTTTTTTGACTGACGAGCTCGAGTCGAATAAGATCCTCTTTTTGCGTCAATAAAAGGATTGCCTTGTCTTTGTTTTTGATTTGATGTGCCCGATCGAGTAGAGCTAGTTCCTGAAGAAGTTTTTGTTCTGTAATTCTTTGCTCAATCTCCATGTATTCTTTGTAGTAGTACAAAGACTTTTCATAGTCATCACCTCTCTCAGCTTCCTCTGCTATTGTTTTGATATCTCTTGCTTTATCTTCTACTTCAGCTATTTCGCTTGGCGAAAGTCCATTTGAAGCTGAAGACAGACTGTCCATTGTTAGCGGACTCAGCGTGTAATCGGAAGATTTGGATTTGGGTTCAGATAGTGTGTCGATTTTAATAAAAACTTTATCAAGACTTACCGTATCACCTACGCGTTCAAATATCGCCTTGGCTTCGTGCAATTCGTCCAGAGCTGCATCATAATTTCCCAGCTTTTCGTGTAATTCAGCTATATGAACGCGCGTTTCTGTGACCGCTTCCCAATCCCCTCGATCAGCATAATTGCTCAAAAGAGTTTTGTAATTATCAATGGCTTTTGCGTATTCACCATCTTTCTCATTTCTCTCGGCAATTCTAAGTGTAGCATTAGTTTCAACGTCCGTAGAGGATTTGTTTACGACTGAAGAAATATCGCTCAATGTATTGCCAAGAAATCGCTTCTTTCCTCCACCGGTATACATGATGAGTGTGTCGAGCCTGTTAACGTTCGATTGTGCTTCTGAAATCTGATCTGTATTATTGATACTTTCGGCTGATCTCATGGCATTTAAATATGCCTCTTTGCTTTCTGTGTATAAACCTCGATGCTCAAATGCTTTACCCGCCAGTAAATATGTTTGTGGTTTGAGATTGTAGTCAGCAGGCTCAAGGAGTTTATTCTCGGGTATTATAATATTCTCGGTGAGTTCAATGGCTCTTCGGGCAAAACGCACAGCCTTGCTAGGCTTACCGGTATTATTATAGTAGTCTATGAGCTGGTGGTAAGCGACCAGCTTTTCCTTGCCATGCAGTTCATTGATCTGCGATTCAGTTTGTTGGATAGAACGTTTAGGGCTTTGTGCTGCGCTATGCACCGGCATGCAAATTGTAAATATGAGCGACCATAGGAACAATTTGCCGGGATGAAACTGTATCGCATTAACCATCATCGTCTCACTAAAATTAGACTAATTCAGGTGAATTGTGTCCACGGCAATTGGTTTTATTAATTTTTCACTTCACTACTTCCCCCGCATCTTCGCCCAAAGATCCCACATCTCCTCAGTCACATGTTTGAAGGGCGTGAACTGGCCGGCATTGCCGAGCCACTCTCCGCCGTCGATCGTGATGACTTCGCCATTGACGTAAGCCGAATAATCCGAGATCAAATATGCGGCGAGATTTGCAAGTTCCTGATGATCACCCACACGGTGAAGTGGTACGCGACCGATTGGATCCAGTTTTTCACGCAGAGGTTCGGGGAAGAGCCTGTCCCAGGCCCCCTTGGTTGGAAATGGTCCCGGGGCGATAGCATTGGCCCTGATGCCATATTTGTCTCCCCATTCGACAGCAAGCGATCGGGTGAGTGCGAGAACGCCTGCTTTGCCGCATGCCGATGGGACTGTATATCCTGTGCCCGTCCATGCATATGTCGTGACGATATTGAGCATCGTGCCCTTTATCTTGTTTTCAATCCAGTATTTACCCACCTCCAGCGAGTAGTTTATCGTACCGTTGAGCACGATACCGATCACGGATTCAAAGGCCCTGTGGGACAGGCGTTCCGTCGGGCTGATAAAATTTCCCGCAGCATTGTTGACGAGGCCGTCTACATGGCCAAATCGCGCGATAGCCTCCGCTAGTGTGTGTTGGACGTCTTCAATTTTTCGCACGTCACCCGGGACTGCCAGGACCTCAGTGCCAGTCGCATCCTCGATTTCCTTGGCTGTTTTTGAAATGACCTCTTCCCGGCGGCTCGTGATGACAAGCTTGGCGCCAAGCTGCCCAAAATAGGTGGCCATCGATTTTCCCAGGCCGGTGCCGCCACCTGTTATGATGATCACTTTTCCGTCGAGCGCTCCGTCCCGGAGCATTGATTGTGTGTGTTTTTGCTGATCCATAACTCTAAGATGCGGAATTGTTGATTGCTAGGGGTTATCATCCTGTTCCGCCATCGCAAAGCGATGGCGGACCTACCTCCTTAATTCGTAGTTTTGCACCCCACTCAATGTTTGCGCCCCTTTTGCGTTAATAATGAGAGATAATTTACATGACATTGAATATGCTCAATCATAAACCAGGCTACCTGATTC
>QMOR01000120.1 GCA_003648285.1 Bacteroidota bacterium | reverse complement strand
TTTGTGCACGGACTGGCGGCGAACATGCGCCAGTTTGAACTGCTGGCGCGTTTTCTGAAGATTGTTGCATGCTACTAACATTCCTGCGCGGACACGGCGGCTCATCCGCGCCTTCTGATCCAACACTGATGGAATCAATAATCGACGTCTTGCGCTTCCAGTCGGAACTCGTGCTCTAAAGTCCGCACTCCAATCGTTAACAGGGCGCATTCCTCCGCACCTACTAAAATTTGTGTTTTATTGTTAGATGTCACATCTCATCACAACACCTTTCGATTAATCGAAAGGTTTAAGTACTATTACTTGCACCTATACAATCAGACAAGTCGATCAATCGACAAGTCTGAACAAAAGAAGGTAAACAACATGAACAACCACAACCACCACAACAACGAACCGCGGCAGGATGAAACTCCAGCCGTGGAAATCATAAACGCCAGAAAGAGCTACTGCATCGGCGAAATGGAAGTGCCGGTACTCCAGGGTATCGATCTCTCGATCCAGCGTGGCGAGTTTCTTGCGATCATGGGTCCATCAGGCTCGGGCAAGAGCACGCTCGCGAACCTGATCGGCTGCCGTGATCATCCCACCGAAGGAGAGATCCGCGTTCTCGGAAATGTCGTGAACAAACTCTCTAACGATGAACTCGCGCATCTTCGCGGCGAGATCGGTTTTGTATTCCAGACCTTCGATCTCACGTCCGGAATGAGCGCATTTCAGAATGTCGAGCTTCCAGCGATTGTGTACCAAAAACACGGCTGCAATCCAGAAAAGCGTGCGAAGGAACTCTTAGAACTGGTCGGACTTGCTGACCGGATGCATCACAAGCCTGCAGAACTATCGGGTGGGCAACGCCAGCGTGTTGCGATCGCAAGAGCGCTCGTAAACGACCCATCGATCATTCTCGCGGACGAGCCCACTGCGAGCCTCGACGCCAGCACAGGAGCGGAGATCATGAAGATCTTCAAGAATCTGAACAGGGATGGGCGCACCGTAATCATGATCACGCACGATCCAGCGATCGCATCTCATGCTGACCGGATCATGAACGTAAAGGACGGGCTGCTGGTAAGCGGGAACATGAACACCTGAGGTGAGCAGCATGAACAACCACAACCACAACAACGGCGAACCGCGGCTGGATGAAAATCCGTTCGATGGTATCATCCGGAGGGCGTTACTACATCGGCAAGATGGAAGTGCCGATACGGCGCGGCAGCGATCAGTCGGTTCAGAGTACCGGGTCACTACCCGAGCACGGACTATCTGGCTCGGGCAGGAATGTGAGATGCAGTCTGTGAAGCAACGACGGAGTCGTGACAGGGTCAGCAAAGGTATATGCCAGCATCACCACAGGCAATGCGCCTGCAAAGACATACACCATGATGAACCGGAGGCAAGATCATGAAGATCTTTGAGTACCTGAACAAAGATGAGCGCACCATCATCATGATCATGCATGATCTGGAGATCATATCCAACGCTGCCGGGATTGCGCGTGTGAAGGGCGGACTGCTGGTACATGAGAATATGAACACCTGAGGTGAGAGCAGCATGAACAGCAGAAAACCATTGAAATTCATCCAGCGGAGAAAGTTAAGATCGCTGGTGGATGTCTTGAGCACAACACCATATATGGGACACGACCACGACCGAGCGTCAACAATATCAAAAATCAGGAGGGCGTACGCATGAACGATCACAGCTACAACGAACCGCGGCTGGACGAATCCCCTGCCGTGGAGATCATAAACGCCAGAAAGAGCTACTACATCGGCAAGATGGAGGTGCCGATACTCCACGGCATCGATCTCGCAATCCGGCGCGGCGAGTTCCTTGCGATCATGGGACCGTCCGGCTCAGGCAAGAGCACGCTCATGAACCTGATCGGCTGCCTCGACCTCCCGACCGGAGGAGAGATCCACGTATCAGGAAAGGACTTGAGCAAACTCTCCGAAGCCGAACTTGCACATCTCAGAGGGCAGGAGATTGGATTTGTGTTCCAGACATTCAATCTTGTATCCAGAATGAGTGTGCTTAAGAATGTCGAACTCCCGACACTTGCAAACCAGAAATTAGGCATCGATCCGGGGAAGCGCGCAAAAGAACTCATTGAATTGGTCGGACTGTCTGATCGGATGCATCACAAGCCGACAGAACTATCAGGCGGGCAGCGCCAGCGTGTTGCGATCGCAAGGGCGCTCGTAAACGACCCATCGATCATTCTCGCTGACGAGCCAACCGGAAATCTCGATACGCGGACAGGTGAGGAGATTATGAAGATCTTTGAGGACCTGAACAGGGACGGGCGTACCGTCATTATGATCACGCACGACCCTGAGATCGCTGCGCACGCTGATCGGATTGTGCGCGTGAAGGATGGGGTGCTTGTGGATGGGGAGGTGAACAACTGAGATGAGAAAGATGAAGAACGAAAAGGCAGCAAGGATCACCCGGCTGCGAAAACTACCATCACTTGTGGATGTCCTGAGCACAAGACTGGATGCGAGACGTGTTGAACAGAACCGCGGGAGGTGCGCTATATGAACGCGATCGAGATACATGACATGGCAAAGAGCTTCAACGGATCGCCCGTACTCGATGAAATAAATTTCAAGGTGCGGAAAGGTGAGATATTCGGATATCTCGGTCCGAATGGTTCGGGTAAAACTACAACGATGCGGATCATGCTCGGTCTTCTGAAGCCAACGTCAGGGAAAGCGCTGATCTTTGGAGAGGAACCCGATGATTCCAATAGTGATCTTCGAAGCAGGATCGGGGTTCTTCTGGAGAACAACGGGTTATACGAGCGATTGTCCGCATACCAGAACCTGCTGTACTACGCACGGCTCTACGGAGTTCCTGAGTCGGATAGAGTTGAGAAGATCGAGAGGCTTCTCGAGTTTGCAGGACTTTCTGGTAGAAGGAACAAGAAAGTCGGCAGGTTCTCAACAGGCATGAAGCGAAAACTCGGGCTTGCAAGAGCAATGATCAACGATCCTGAGATCCTCTTTCTTGACGAGCCCACGTCCGGTCTCGATCCCGAGTCCAGGATGATTGTTAGGGACCTGATACTCAGGCTCTCGGAAGATGAGGGCATGACCGTATTTTTAAACACCCACGACCTTGCAGAGGTCGAAAAGGTCTGCTCGAATGCCGCGATACTGGAGAGCGGGAGGATAAGGGCTTGCGACACAATCGTTGGTCTGAGAAGGTCGCATGACAAACCAGTTCTCGAGATCACGCTCGTCGATACCGGGTGTGCGGAGCGGACACTTAACCTCCTGACTTCGCAGGATCACGCGTACGATTGCGAGCGGGACGACAGAATGGTAACCGTCGCATTAAACGGCGAAAGCCCCTCGACGGTTCTCGGAATGCTTGTAACAAATGGCATAGCAGTGGAAGAGGTGAAGAATGCCACGAAGTCTCTGGAGGCGGTTTATCTTGATATTATGAAACGAGGGAGGGAACACGAATGAATAAAATATTTATCGTTGCAGAGAAGGAGATGAATGGAATTATAAGGACCAGAAACATGCTTGTAGGCATATTCTTTGCCCTGTGGTTCAGTGTAATGACTGCACCGGTTATCAAGACGGTTGAGGGATCTCTGGTGTTTGACCAATTTAATAACCTGCTTTTCTATTTTGTGTTGATGCTGGGCATATTCATGGCATACCTCTTCTCGGGAAATGTTTTTTTCAATGAGAAGAGGGAGGGCATCATAGAAACACTGCTGTGCACACCTCTCAGCTTGAGACAGATATGGGCAGGAAAAGTACTTGGCGTCACCATTCCGGCATATCTGATCGCACTGCTGGCGGCTGCTTTGATAACACTGATCGCAAATATCTTCTCGGCTTCGATCCTGCTACCATCGCCTGCTATTCTCCTCCATATCGTTCTTGTTGTCCCGGGGTTCACAGCTGCTGCCGTAGGACTCCTGGGTTTCGGTCACTTACTGCTCGGAATGCGTGAAAACCAGATCCTGAACATCTCGATATTCGTTGTGATATTTTTCGCGCTCTCGCTTGCTAATAATGTGATTGGCGGAGGATATGCTGTTTCGTGGGCAATGGTTGGGGGAATGCTTATCGTAGCTGTGCTGTTACTGGCACTCATAAGCTACCTGACCAGATATTTAAGCAAGGAGCGGATCGCAACGACGATAGCGTGAAAGGAGGTGAAAAAGATGAAAAGAGATATGAATGACAGAACAGAAGGCATAATTGTTACTGGCTTAGCAGCATTTTTCGTTTTCGTGTTGTTTTCAGTAATGATTGATCCCCTGGCTTCTACAGTTATAGCAATTGGCGTACTACCCTGCATTGGAATCTGGAAAATAAGCAACAAATGATTGTGGTGTGAATAAAAATGAAAACAAAGATCAGCGAATTGCTGGTGATACTGGGAACGGTTCTGTTTGTTGGCGGGGCAATGAGTTACCTGAGAGGAGAGTTACCAGCAGAACATATCGCAGGACTCGGTGCTCTGGCGCTCATCTTCGTGGGTGCCGGTGCGGGCATGAAAAAGGCGAAACATTGAGCAGGAGGAATGAAAAATGAGACAATATATGAAAGCAGTTCTGTCTGCCGTATTTGCGGTCTTGATCGTTTCATCGATGGCTACGGTCTGCATGGGCTATCCGACGTATGAGTTAGGCGTCACAGAAGGCGACTGGGTCGAGTATGATGTTTTAGAGGCGGAGAACTACGAGTTTTTCGCAGAGATCCATTCTGGCGATAAGCTCAGATTCGAGGTCATAGGCATCGAAATACAGGAAAGAATGTATCCGAACGGTACGGTTCTATTCGAGGTCGAGGCTCCCGTCTGTGAGATATTTCTCAATGGCGAGCACATCAGAAGCAATGTAACGCTTGGTGAGATGATATTTTGCCCAAAGGGAGAAGAGCACTGGAGGAGCTTGGACAAGATAGAGGATGTATGGAAGATAGAGGCTCCAGAGTATGGCACGAAGTATGAATCAAATATGACGTTTGGTCGAGACACAGTGTTTTTCTCTTGTGCGATGGAGGGCGCAGTCAGTGGCGGCACTGAGCAGATCGTTCATAAAGATACGGGGATTGCTCTCGAGTTTGAGAGGTATACGTATGCCCGGGAGAATAGAACCGGGTATCACCTACATATCTGCGACACGAATGTTCCCGGTGTTCTTGCTTCCTGGTACATCACGTACTGGTATCTCATCGTTCTGCTGGCTGCTGTGTCATTCCTTGCCTTTGTTGCGTTGCTTAAAGGCTGGTACAGAAAAGGAAAATCAGACGGGTGAATAAAAATGGTGAGTAAAAAAAGGTTTTATGGTATTCTGGCGGTTTGTGCGCTGGCTGGGTTGGTAATTGGCTTCACTTACATGGAACTGAGACAAGAGAATGGAGTAGATATCGCTTATGATGTTGTCAGCACACAGGGTGCAGCAGAGAACCTCACCGGAATGGAGAGCGTGAATGTGTATGGGATGGTCTGGAACATCGGAGATAAAGAGGCAAAGAACGTAACAGTGACTGTGATATTCACAGACACCGCACACGACAAGGTGGTTAGAAAAACGGTGGTGGACGGAGTAGATTTGCCTCCAAAGGGCGCAGTATCGGTAGAATTTAATGCCGAGTATTTAAGAGAATTGACCATACCAAAAACATCAGTAGATGAAATAATTCAGGTTAATTGGATAGAAGACGGGCAATTAAAAACCTTGACTTCACGCGGTATGTAATTATGAAAGGAGGTGAAGAAAAATATGGGAAATAAATTTTTGTTCAATGATGGCATAATCGTCAGGTTTATCAGCCTTTTCGTGATCGGTGCCATTCTCTTCGTAGCGGTATGGCACCTGAGTTATCACTTTTTACCAGAAGGTATTATGCGAGGTAAAACCGGTTCAGCCATTATTGTGGGTTCGGATGCAGCATCTACCATGTTCGAAGAATGGAGCACGATTGTGATGTGGAATCTTGGGGCTTTATTTTTAATCGTCCTGATCAACTTTATCCGGTATCTGGACCGCTTTCCGCTTGGCTACATAACGCCCCTTGGCATGATTGCCCTATATGCTGTCTTTTTGGGAACGAACTCGTTTTCCATTCCTATGGCAGAGCCATTGGCGCCAACATTAGCAGTATTGGGGCGTGGCGGACCTTATGAGATGACCGCCTACATACTTGTGGCAGTCGCAACTTATAATCAGTCTCGCTTTGCACTTACTAACGACTCCTACCACATCAGTCCGGTTCCACGATTATCGTTAGAACAATGGGTCGGAATTGGGCTTGCGATTGCATTGATACTCCTTGCCGGATGGCATGAAGCAGCTATGATCGTGGCTTTATAGAAAGTGGAGATGAAGCAAGTGGGTGCGATGAGATGGGAGTAAAATATACCGGATCGAATATGCACATAGGATAACAGAGGATGATCAAATGCAAACATTTGCCGAGTTCGTTCGTTATGCAACCATGGCACCGTCCGGGCACAACACTCAGCCGTGGAAATTTTCGATAACTGGTGACCGCATCAGAATCTTTCCGGATTTCACCCGGGCGCTGCCGGTGGTTGATCCGGACAACCGTGAACTGTATATCAGCCTCGGCTGTGCACTGGAAAACCTCGTTATCGCAGCTAAACATGCCGGTTATGATCCTGAAGTTAAGTATTTTCCAGCAGGCGAACCCGACAAATGCCTTTCAGTTACGCTGAAGCAGAGCGATGTTACAGGGGCTGGCGATCTATTCCAGGCTATTTCCAGACGGCACACCAACCGGCGTGAATATAATAAACAGCATATCCCGGCAGCAGACTTGAAGAAGATCGAATCAGTTCCAACGGAAGAGGGAGTTACTTTGCTGGTGCTGACTGAATCAGGTGCTATTGAGCAGATCATTGATCTTGTCAGGGAAGGCAACCGGATACAGATGGGTGACGGTGCATTCATGGATGAAATTACTTCCTGGATCCGTTTCAGCGATTCGGAGGAGGAGTTGCATCTCGATGGCTTGACATCACGAGCAATGGGCAAGTCTCCTGCGCCGGGCTGGCTTGGTCGAATGTTTATGAGGGTTTTCGTCGGTGCTAAAAGTCAGTCGAAGACAGATGAGAAGAACATACGAAGTTCCTCTGCACTGATGGTCATAATCTCGGAAAAGAATGATAAAAAATCGTGGATAGATGTGGGGCGGAGCTTTGAGCGTATCGCATTGACATTGACTACACTAAACGTCGAGAACGCACATCTCAATCAGCCATGTGAAGTGCCGGAGCTTAAAAACCAATTACAGCAACAGCTTGCACTGGGCAGTGCTCATCCGCAACTGTTGCTCCGGATTGGTTATGCTGAGCCGCTGCCACGCTCGCCGAGGCGACCGTATCAACAGGTTTTGATCTGAAGAGTTCTCGCGTAAGTACATCCTAAAAAATAAAGGGTGAAAAAACGAATACACACTCCCTAAAAATATATGTGATTATAGGGGTTGTTGTATTTGTCTTAACCACAACTCTGATAATGGGGGATATAATGATGAAATCGGAATTAAACAAAGATATCGAAAACCTTTTTGCAGATTCTAAAAACATTTCCGGCAAAGTTTACACTTCAAATCAGATCAAAGACCTGCCCCTGCCAGTCCAGAGGTATTTCAAGTATTCACTGAAGGAAAATCAGCCTTATGTGCGTTATGTTAGATTGCAGCATGGTGGAGAATTTAAAGCAAGTAAAAATTGGGTGTCTATTAAGGGAGAAGAATATTTTACAGTGCAAAAGCCAGGATTCGTCTGGTTTGGGAGAGTTCCGTTATTTTCGGCAAAAGACGTCTATATTGATGGTACTGGAAATCTTAAAGTCAAATTATTGTCTCTCATAAAAATTGTTGATGCAAAGGGACGAGAAACCGATCAAGGTGAACTTCTCAGATGGTTAGGTGAAGCCCCTTTGTTTCCGACAGCACTATTGCCATCAGAGAATCTAAGATGGGAACCGGTAGATAACAATTCTGCAAAAGTGATTTTTACTGATAAAAACCTGACTATTGAAGGTATTTTCTGTTTTAATGAAGAAGGGCAGATCACTCAATTCAAAACAAAAAGATACAAAGATAAAACCACCCTGGAGAACTTCACGGGTTATTATGGCGACTACAGAACTGTCGATGGTATGAAAGTGCCTTTCTACTTAGAAGCTACCTGGAATCTTGAATCTGGTGATCTAAGTTATGCAAAATTCAAAATAGACAGAATTGAATACAACAACCCCTCTAAATTTTGATAACCAAGCTCCGGATTTACTCTTTGTTGCGCTTCCAGTCGGGACTTGTTCTCTAAAGTTTGCACTCCAATCGTCAGCAGGACGCATTCCTCCGCACATACCAAAATTTGCGTTTTATTGTTAGATATAACTCTTCACCACAATACCTTTCGATCAATCGAAAGGTTTAAGTACTATTACTTACACCTATACAATCAGACAAGTCGATTAATCGACAAGTCTGAATAAAGGAGGTAAACAACATGAACAACCACGACCACCATAACCACAACGAACCACTGTATGATGGACATCCATTCGGGGGGCTCATCGAGAGGGCACTACTGTATCAGCATCAGCAGGACGAGAGCATTGACGCAGCGCAGCACCGATCACCGACCATCCCTGCGTACCGGATCACCATTGAACACGGATCGATCCGGATAGGACAGGAATGCGCTGCCAGCACGGGGGTGTAGTATCATGACCCAGAGCACTGCAAACCTGATGCGATATCTCTTCGTTCTCGCAATACTCGCATCAGCAACCATGATCACCCCGGCAGCTGCTGCAGGAGGCGCGCTCAAGGTAGACATCACGAGATACGAGCCGTACCCGGCAGAGATCGGGAAGTACGTGGATCTATGGGTGAACGTGAAGAACATGGGCGGCGGCACAGCAGAGG
>QMOR01000119.1 GCA_003648285.1 Bacteroidota bacterium | reverse complement strand
GTGGGCGATGAGAGACTCGAACATCTCCCCGCAATTACTTGAATATCAGCTTGCTACGAAAACAGTTTTTGCAAGAGGGGTATTGAGAGCGATATGAATTCGCAATTTTACCCTATAAATCCAACATTTCAACTCCGATAATGCCGTCCCGCATTTGGGATGGCTGTCACCAGTAAAATACAATTAATTACAATCATGAGTTATGTCTGATTACCAGACTTGATGATGGCTGAGTAGAGATTTTCATTGTGTGAGGATAATTTATTGTGATATTTTTCAATAGTCATTTTTTTGGCTCCTCGATATGTGTGTGGGTTGGGACTCCCAACACTGAAGGGGTGCCGCCCCTACCATTTACGTCTTAATTCGGGCGGGTGCCCCCACGTGCGTTAGCCCATCCCCATCCCCAGTCACACCATCCACTATAATCAATGTCTTGCTAATCTGCCAGCAATACAGCCAGCATCGCACGGTGCGTGTACTGATGACGATAATTGCGTTGTACACAACCATGATACTCTGAGGGGGGGATGGATGCTATTGTACTGGAGATTCTATTCCCACCCCAGCCTACACGTCCCAGCATACAATTTGACCTTCACATTCTACTGAGGCTGGTACTGAGATGCATGGTGACTGTTATATATTATCACGGACACTGGTCACCATCTCCGCATAAATCTTCCGTCAGTCTCATCTACCAGTATTTCATGTAGCATTTGTCCAGTCATTTTACTGGAACTGCTGGTGATGATCTGATGGATACAGTAGCTGTAATTTACTGAGGGGGAACTGAGGACGGTAATTACATTGTACATTATCATGATATTCTGAGGGGGGATGATCAGGTATATCTGGATTCACTTATCCCGCCCAAGTCCACACGCCCCAGTCAACAATATGATTCTTACATTCTTCTGGGGCTGGTTCTGAGATGCATGATATCATTATATATCGCCAGTGATACAGATAATCACCACAGCATAAATCCCCCATCAGTCATGTCAACCAGTATTACATGCTGCACATATCTTGAGTGTTTTACTGGTTGTGTTGGTGGCGATGTAATGGATACAGCATCTGTAATATTCTGAGGTGGGAAGATTGTGCCAATGAACTGGATGCAATTATCCCGCCCCCAGTAAATAGATCACTCCCACCCCAGCGATCAAACTCCAGTCAACAACATGATTTTCATTTTATACTGCGGCTGGTTCTGAGATGCGTGGTGACTGTTATATATTAACACCGACACTGATCACCACCTCCGCATAACATCCCCCCTCAGTCACACTAACCCATATTATAAGTTCTGTGTGTTTAACTGGGATCGCTGGTGGGGATGTGATTGATACGGTAACTGTAGTATACTGAGGGGGGAATGATGACTACGTCGCGTTAGTACCGTTCACAATAGTTTCCAGATGAAGCAATTGCCCTCATCATCAGTGCTATGATGCACATCCAATCCACATAGTGGCGGTTCCGTCCAACTCGATCGTATCTGCAATCACAAGTTGCTATCTTTACAATGAATCGTAGCTGAAGTCAGCCTCGCTCTTTGATGCGCGTGTAGGATAGCAGATACAATACTTGATGTTGGCATTAATTTGATATGCAACTACAATTATCCACATATCTACTTATTTTCCTAAGTCTTACAGTCTACTCACAATCGCATGTTGAGTTGGATGGACAATTCTCAGATTCGCGAGACACTTTTAACTTTGACAATAATTCTGTCTCTTTTGATATTTTTAGCAATGGCGGGTTGATCTACCCAATGGAAGGGCATGGAACATTCACTGTTGTCTCAGACATTTTGACGATTAAGACATGCAGTAGTACAAATGAAGCTCACCCGAGAGAAGAATCTAGAGCATTAGGAGATAGAGAAATTATTGAGGGCAGAACTGTCGTATTTATTATTAATAACTTCGTACCAGATTCGCTGACCCTAACTTTGATTGGTATTATCGATAACTCCGAATTTCATAAACAGAAAACCATCAGAAAATTTCGAAAGGAGAACAATAAATTCAAGTTTCGAGAGCGACAATTAAACAAGAATAAACTAATGCCAACCCCCAATAAATAGCATTAAAAAGCCTGTTTATTTAAACCATTGTGTGATACGAAGCAAAATAAAATTCAATGTCTGAATTCAAGAAGTATCTTCAAGGTGAGCAGTCACTCGTGACCAAATTTCGAGATGGCGAATTTGATAGAAAAATGTTTCATGCACTAACGCGGGATGTAGTAAGAATACACTCTTCGCAAATTTCACGCCTTGAAAGACTTGGACACGCTGTTGTCCTATGGGAAATTGGCTTTCATTTTCAAAATCAGATTAACTACTTCGGTCTATCAACCAAGTCTGAATTTTGCAATATTACTCTCGATGAGATTCGACAACTATCAGAAATCTTCTTCTACATGTGCAATTGGTTTACGTACAACAAGGAAATAGACCATGAATATTTAAGATTTGGTAAATGGTGACACAAATTGCGCATCACACAATACAGGCTAGGACAGCATCTCAGTAAGCAATATCTGATTGATTGTCTGCTTCTACACTAACCAACAACTTCAGATTCCCACCCCAGTCTGCATCAAACCAAAAGTGGAAATTCAGAATACACGGTGACTGGTAATTAGTGGCGACTCTGCAATGTCAGCCCATAATTGCATGTACTTTCAAATGAGTTTTACGATGCCAGACTACCTGAGGAATCATATAACGATACCGTCATTTGAGGTGCGTCAACAGTTTTCTTGACAAGTCCAAAAACTTTAGTGATAGCTCCAATCAAATCCATTTGGTCGAGATGGTAATGGATTGCATTTGGTACTGGATATGTAGTGAACACATCTATTGTCACATCATGTTCTAATGGTCTTGCGCGTCCAACAGCCTGTACCAACGAGCTTTCAATGAAGTGGCATTGGATGTCCTGAAGTTCTGGACTGGCAAATGTCATCATTTTGAATTCATGACCATTTCTTACCAATGTTCTGTAGTCGATTTCGGAATCCATTTCATTGAATTCAATTCCCAGTATTGAAGCCCAGAGTAAATAAAAATACGGAGGTTTGTTTGTTAGCCCCACTACAACTGGATTCTGCCCACTCAATTCATTAGTCCCCATCACGTCCTCCAAATGGCGGAATGGGTTGTCGTAAAATTTCTGAAATTTTTTGCCCTTGTAGGTAATCGCTGGACGATTGCCAGCAAAACTACCAATTTGCCTAGCCAGTTCTTTGGTTGTTTCATTCCGAAATGAATTCCGACTGAAACTTCGAGTGGAAAACTGACGGATCGCTCCACGCAATTGTACGGAAGATACATCGTAGAAATCCACCTCTTCAAAGAGTGAGTTGTACATAGATTCTCCAGCCGTTGCAGAGAGTATTATAAATCTCATCCCGACAGGTAACTGGTGCCTCAAAATAAAACTAATTGATTTCTCACCTTCAGGATCATTCCAATCGGTGGGATGAATGCAGATATATTCTGACCGCAATAATGAAATCAATTCTCCCTCTACACCATTGCGTAACAATTGTCGAATATGTCTGGTCTGAAGAAACTCATCACCACTAAATAAAGATATAGTTGGCACAAGAATTTTTGACGCTGCTTCTGGTGATTTTGTCATATCAATTAGCTTTCCAAGAAATTCTGTGACCTTAGGACGATCACTATCGTCAAGTGCTTTGATCGCCAGCCGTAGGGATTTGGCTGAGACACTTTTAACTTCTCCGATGCTGTTGATTATATCCTCGTCGACAATGGCAATGGAGTGGTTCTTGAAGCCAGTGTGCATTATGCGTTTATGGGTGCAAATGACTGGGATTGTGTCATCAATTGCACGATTAAGTGCTTCGAAGTAGCAAATCAAATTAAGGCGCAACTTCCCAGCCTCCGCACCGTCTAAAAAATATATTGAGAGGTTAGAGTCGATAAGGGATTGAAGAAATCCAGCGGCATCGTCATGCGCACCAATCTGTAACAATGAATGGTATTCCCTTGAAATTTCTGGTGGCAATTCTGGTAATGGTGGAACAACGTTATGTTCGATCCCATTCTTAATGAGATTTTCAGAAAGCTTTGCCACTAAATGATGGGTCTGACATGCCAAAATGCACTCATCTAGATACTCACAGATTTCAATCTGAAAGGTTTTGCCGACGCCTGTTGCAATTTTCAAGACAGTGACTGGCATATCCCATTTAGACAACGCGTGTTTGAATAAATACTCAACGTGAAATCTAGAGTCTTTCAGCGATATGAAATGTGGATCAAACCCCTTGATTTTTTTTGCTGTTTGACCGCGCTTATTTATTATCTGACTAAGCTTCCAATGTTTCTTGGTGGCTGAATCATTCGGAGCAAATTTCGCAAGACTCATCTCGTGATATTGACCACCACGGGCTTCATATTTTCCGATGTACCCGTGGATAGTGTCAATTTTGATATTATCAATTGCATAATTGTTGTTAATAGATTCTTTCCATAGTTTAATGCCACACACAAACATTCTAAAAGTTAGATACAGTCCCAGTAACTCATCATGCCAGTATTTCCTCTCACAATTCAAGAACCCATCTACCAGTTCTGACTCCCGTCTTAATTGTCCCTCCCAGCCAGATATTCTTTGGGGTTCAATTACTGCATTTCGTATAGTACTATATATACCAGATACAGTTTTTGAACCCTTATTAAATATGCCGTTGGGGGCACTATCTAGAGACTTTTGATAATTTCTTCTTCGGGATTGTGGCGTCTTACATTTACTGGCTCGCTGGGCGTGAGCCGCTGCCAACAGATCATAAGCTGATAATTTGTATTCGGGATTGCAGTAGATCACATCGTTCCCCCCAAAGTAAATTGAGTCTGCACCCCGCCGATCCGCTTCGGGAAAAATTTCATAAATCATTTGAAGCAAATAATTGTAATTCACCGCCCCGACCACAGTATCTTCCAACACGAATAACATGCGATATCGTCTGGTCTGACGGAGTTTATCATCGATACCGAGACTGGGGTGGGTCTCATCTGAAAACGTCCTGTAGATGCCACTACAATCGAGTCCACACTCAGACAGACGATCCAGTGCAGCATGTGGGCGGAGGGGTTGACCAGTGTCTTTGTTATCAATATCTACGACAATAATTGCCATAACATCAACACTTTCGGTATTGATGTATTCATCACCATCATTGAGTTTATATGATCCCGCGAAGAATGAGTGTCCGCCCTCCCCAATTACATGGAGGATGGATTCAAAATCTGCATCAACGGGTGGGGTGTTACTGAGAATACCCCGCTCATATGCGGCGATTGGTTTAGATGTTCTGGGTTCTGGTGAGATTGTAATTTTTAATAATTCCATGTATCTGATTTCCTATACATATCATCCCCAGAGTTATAAATCCCCGAATCCAGTCGATTCAGGTAATTTTTTAAAATTATTTGTGTGATTGACCCCAGTGCGTACTGCACCAGACATTTGACGGCATGATGACGACCGTAGATATCATATGGTCGGGATAATGGGAGACTGCTAATAGTAAAGGGCAACCCAAGAGGCTGCCCTTATAACCAATTACATGTGGAATGGATAATTACCATCTCCGTATATAAGTATCATTAATTTTAGGAATAACGTAGGTGGAGCATCTGCATAATCACCGTTACGGGAATAGATTGGAATAGGGCACTGATCAATGACGCTTTAAGGTACGATATACGGGATACAATTACAACTACCATATAGGCATCACTGGACGTCGTCAAATCTACCAGACGAGTTGTTGTCCTCCCTTGCTGCCAAAAGACTCGTACAGGGCTTCCTACGGATTCTAGAGGTCGCTGCATTAATATTTCACGGTAGGCACTTCGTAGTCATACTATGTTATCAGCCATACTAATAACCCAATGGTGATTGCAAACGTAAAGAACCCTACGATAGTATCTAGCAGTCCCCGATGCAGTTCATCTCTCTCCCGAAGTGATTGTTCATCAATCCAGTTCAGACCTCTTTTGCTTCGGCAAAGTGTGTATATGATTCGGAGGGTGCCATATCCAAAGACCTTTATGATTATTTCTTGAAAAATGATAGTCACGAAAAAGTGAATGACAATCTCGATTATTTTTTGCACAGGGGTTGACGATTCCTGTGTGCTTTACGGTTTTGGTTTTTGCGCCTTGATCAGTTCTGTCTTAATGTATAGCCTTTGTTATCTACATTATTCTCTGTTTATTAAATCAGTTATCGCTATTGTTTCAATTTCAGAAGACGCAATTAACCAAAGAACTACACCAACAATTAAATCAACTGCTACCCATAAAAATTTGGAATAATCCATTTCAGAAAATCCTCCCAAAGCAAGAGCAATTATCGTGAGTGATGCGCCTACGACGAACAAAACAGACCATACTTTGATGCTAATCGCTAAGTATTTGTGCTTCAAGAGGTAGAATATCATTATAGTCGACTGAAGAGCAATAGGGAATAGCTGCACTAGTGTCGGATTAGTAACAAGTCTAACGAGATTAACAATAAGGAAACCAGTAACAATAGTCACTGTAAGTAATTCATAAATGGGCTGTCTAAATCTGGACTTCATTATTGCTTATTGCAGATAACGTTGAGTATATGAAGCATAGCATCTCGAAGGGTGATATTATTTCATATACAGTGTTGTGGTGTCATTTTTATTCAAACTCATTTTCTTTTTTGTACTGTCCGTCTCCATTAAAATAGGAAATGAGTATCTTGGTCATTTGGTCAACTGATGACGGAGGTTTATTTATTACGAATTGTTGTCCATTTTCCTCATACATTACCGAAAGTCCATCTTCGTTCAGATTTCCACCGACCTCAATCCAATTGCCATTATCAGTAGAAAGAATAGCTTGATGAAATTCATTCCAATTAAGTCCTTTCATTGTATTCTTGATTTGGTCAACTGTTGTACTGTCGGATATTATTTTTTCTTCAGCACTGTAGTTTGACAATACCATCAATTCCATTTTTGCCTGAATTTTATTATTCGTTATATTCTTGTTGTTTGTACAACTGATTATTAATAAACATACCACTAATATCAGATTGATTCTTATTCCCATTTTCCTTTTATGCACCACAACGGTTGCCGTACCCGACGTGGTTGGCTTGTGTTGCGCCTGCGGCAAGCCAAGTATGGCGTGGTCACGGTGTGTTGGACGCCGTTATTAAAGTTTCGTGAACTTTTCACTAAATATATCACCTTCACTACTTTGCATTCTTAAAATATATGTGCCCAATTTTAGATCAGAAATATCAATTTGCCTATTAAACATAATAGCACCTTTCGAAACTATTCTACCCAGAATGTCGTAAATATAGTATTCAAGTTTCTTATGTGCTCCATTCGATTCAAAGTAAATAGTGTTGTTTGCCGGATTGGGATAAATTGAGAAAGGTCGATCCATAATTGATTGAACATTTCCGACTATTAAGCCGACGGTATCAATAAAAACAAAAGTTCTTCCTGGCCCTATTGTTGTGTCCATATTACAACAGTTAGAATTGCCAAGTATTACAAGATTTCCCTCTTTATCAAAGATAGCATCAATAGGTACTTCATCCTTTTCACTTACCTCATAATATTTCGTTGTTAAAGTTTCACCATTTGGGTCTAAGAATGTTAAAAATACATCAATAGAGCTGGATACATTGTTGTATTCGCTTGTGATAAAGTGGATTATACCGTCCGAGTTTTCAAGAATTATTGCACTGAGTACATCTGGAAATATTTTACTCCAACGAATCTCGCCTTCCTGAGTAACTCGAATTAATTCAAATACTTGATCTTGATTCGAGAAACTTTTCCTTAATACTCCAAGTAATAGATCAGAATTTTGCAAATTATTCATTTGAACAGATCGAATTTTGTCACTATCAGTAATAGGCAAAGTCTGTGTAATTTCACCTCCTGAATCAATCAACAATAAGTTCAAGCTGTCTTGAAGTTGATTCGTTTGAGTTGCAAATGTATTTTGATTTTCTGTACGAATAAGTGAATAATATATTACTTCAGAACTCGGTAAAATTTTATCGACTTTAACATTCAGTTCTTCATCCAGTTCTATAAAATGAGTGTTGAAAAAAATATCTAAACTATCTGGAATAGCCATAATCTGAATATCATTATTATCCAATCGAATAAGATCAATAAGTCCATAACCACATTCATTGTTTAGAACTATGGTGTCAAGGATTTCGCCAAAAGGGGACAGTTTATATCGCGATAATCTACTTAATCCATACAGCCCAACCCCTATTTGACCGCAATTCCAATTTATAGGTTGAGATGTAACGACTACCCAGTTTTCATTTATATTCTCAATCATTTTTTCAGGCACCGAATTATGCCATAAATCCAAATCAGAACTCCATATTTTATTTCCAAAATAATCGATTTCAAATATATGCCTCGCAATTGGACATCCCTCAATTGTAATTGAACCTGGAGTATAGCAGTCTTTTTGTGCAGTTACAACAAAGTTCCCATCATCCTTTTGTTGTATAATAGAACTGCGTAAATTGCCACCGTTGAAAAAGTACTCATGTTTAATAAAGTCTTGAGAGTAAATCATTCCATTGGTTAAAAAACAAACTAAAACGAAAACAATATTTTTCATTTGAAATTATTTTTATCAAAAATAATAAATCGATCTAGAGCTTAAACGCCTATCAATTTAATCAAAAATTAAAATTCTGACTTCATCGACTGGTTATCACTTTTCTATTTTATAATAAAGTATCGTTTACATTGCTTTCGGCTAGTCAGTTTTGAAAAATGGCGGCCAACATCAAGTATTGTATCTGCTATCCTACACGCGCATCAAAGAGCGAGGCTGACTTCAGCTACGATTCATTGTAAAGATAGCAACTTGTGATTGCAGATACGATCGAG
>QMOR01000118.1 GCA_003648285.1 Bacteroidota bacterium | reverse complement strand
CATGCATTCTCAGCTATAACACGTATAGTATAGGTAGATACAGAATCATCCGGGCTCGAATACACCTGGCTCGGCGGATCAAAGCCACTGTATATATTCCCATTTCCAAAGTCCCATGTGACAGTTTCAGGCAAACCAAGTACGGCATTCGCAAACCAGACAGTATCCGGCGAACACCCCTCATCGTCATTTATTCCAAAGTCTACGATAGGATATGGATGCACAAGTATATCCACCGACTCTTTTAATGTGGAACACCCATTTATTAAAACAAATTCAATAGTGAAAATCGAATCCGTCGTAATACCATCCAGAATAATTATCGGTTGGCCATTAAATATCGTATCCGTAAAGTCAATAATCCAGTACTCCGTAATTCCCTCTCCAAAACTTTGATTGACATATTCTACTTCAAATGGCGCACATCCCTCTTTGTTTCCAAATGAAAGATCAAGTGTAGGGGGTGCAACCACGTGAATTGGAAAAACAACTGTGTCCTTACACCCTGCTGCCGATGTGGCGATCAGTGTCACATTAAAATCTCCAGCCTGTGTGTATGTGTAAGTCGGACTCTGAGACATCGAAGT
Source organism: Bacteroidota bacterium (assembly GCA_003648285.1). Taxonomy (GTDB): domain Bacteria; phylum Bacteroidota; class Bacteroidia; order Chitinophagales; family Saprospiraceae; genus B8-G4. The sequence continues at coordinate 8,483 of QMOR01000118.1, read as the reverse complement.
ATTTCCATCACCAAAATCCCATAAATACGTGCCCGCTCCATCAGAATTATTCTGAAATGTAAAGGCCTGATTAAGGCATGGCTCTCCCGAAAAATCAAAATTTGCTTCAGGTAAGGGTTCAATTTTAATTGTTGTCGTGCCACATGGGTCACAATTCACCTGTGTGGCCTCAACGCAATACATATAGGTGTGCGTATCACCCGGTATCAGTTGGCCAAGGTCTACGATACCCTGCGTCGAATCGATGATTCCCGGACCCTTCCATGTGCCACCCGCCGGACCGAAGCCTGTGAATGTGTAGGCCTCACCGGAACTACATAACACGATCGGCGCCGGAGTCGTGATTTCTGATTCTATCACTTCAAATGTCAGGCTTGTTTCCGACGAGCAGGCGCCGTTTGAAATCGCATACATGACCGTTATTGTCCCTGCACCTGCCGCTACCGGATCAAACTCACCCGTTACAGCATTGACGCCCGGACCACTCCATGTACCTCCGGATGGAGTAGCCTGCAATGTGATTGGCCCCATACTCATACAATACGGATTGTCAACAGGTACAATCATCGCCTGTTCGCTCATCTGAACGATCACTTCAATCGTGTCCGTAGCAACCCCACAATCACCAGTCACTTCCACTACGATAGTAAAGTTTCCAGGTAGTAAATCAAATGTTGGATTTGACATGTTGCCAGTCATCATCGTATCACCCGAAACCACCCAGTTAAACTGATTGATATCTCCCGTAACAGAAACAACAGGCTGAAGTGAAACAAAGTCGCAAAATGGCCCTTCTGATTGAAGGCTTGCAGAAACACCCTCCACGATCACAATGTCAAATGTTGTATTGACCGTGCATGGCGTACCTTCTCCTACGACATAAGTAATAGTGGAGGTTTGCGGGTTGGCATCTTGCGGGAATAATGTGTCATTTTCAATAAAACTGACGGGCGAACCATTGATATAATAATTTCCACCAGTGGCAGATGGTTCGAGGTAAATCGGGTCTGCATTCTGGCAAATAAAAGGAGGAAGGATAGCGTCGATCGTCACTGCATCCGTGCTGATCACTACAACATCAACCACCTGTGGGTCTCCCCCCTGACAAGGTCCGGGTATTTCAAGTGTTATGGTTCCGTTCTCGGTAAATGTCACGCATCCAAAATCCGGGTCTGTTGGGTGTGAATATGAGGACACATTGCCGTTCACAAATGTCCATTGGAATCCATCGATATTCCCGCTGTATGCCAGTCCAAGATCTGCAAAACAAACCTCATTAAAATCACAGCGTGCATCAGGGGCATTCATACTAAAACTGATCGGGGCATTTACCGTAATGATCTCCTCGATTTCTACTGTAGCACAAGCGTTTGAATACTCCAATGTCAACATATAAACACCTGGAGTATTAAACTGCACTTCAAATTCTGCATCTCCAAGCGTCGCATTCGTATCCGTCAAAAACCAATTCCCTCCGTTCGAATCAGGAGATATCGTCCACTCAAGATTATCTACCCACTGGTTAGAATTGCTCGAAATGAGCTGAGTTAATGGTGCGCATCCCGTTCCCCCACCAGTACCGCTCAAATCTATCGAGGCAACTGGAAAGTCTACTACTTCAATTGTGTGCGTTTCAGTATCTGATCCGCAGCTGTCTGAGACTGTAAATGACACCGTGTACACATTTGGACTGTTGTACGTGTGAGAAGGGTATTGCTCATCGGAAAAAGTACCGTCTCCAAAACTCCACTTATATATTGTTTCATCCGTAGTGTGACAAGACTGATCTATAAAGCTTAAACTATTCCCAATACAAGGCAGGTTGTTAAACGTCCAATTAGCCTCAGGTCCGATAAGTACTGTTATCCCCGTGGACATCCAATGACAACTTTTGCCAGAGCTACATTCAGTGAATCCCGAAAAACAAATCACAAAATTATATTCAGTGTCATTGCACGCCGGAGGGGGTTCCAAACTATCAATGTTATAACGGTGCGCAGGTAAGTTGTAACTATCGGTTGTATCTACAGACCCATCACCCCAATGGATAATATAGTGATCAAAATTATCTGAGCTGTTTATTAAAAAAATACTATCCCCTTCACAAGCAACTATAGAGCCATCTGTTGTTAGCCCAACATTCATATTTCCACACATGGCTTTTTGACAAAAACAATCCTGCCCTGAAACATTCACAACAAAAAACAAACTCCAGACCCCAATGCTCAATATGTATTTTCTCATAATCCCGTCTTATTTCCTTCTCCAGTCTTATACCAAATATTCTCATAAAGCGTCTTGTGGCTCTGCGATACCTGCGGACAATCCGAACGCTGATCCGGTGTTCCGGAACATGCATCCCTTCTTAAATTATACCGCACAGAAACCTGCATCGTCTGTCCTACAATCGAAGACAAGCCTCCGATATTATGCATATAGTGAAAACCAATATTGAGTTGAGATGTACGGTTTGACAAGACGCGGATCGATGTTTCAAAAATGATGGACTTTGTATCCGTGCTGAAATTATCATAGTCTGCAATATTCAGATACATCCCAAACGTGTATGCCTTATTGAAATTTGCCTCAAACCCCAATTGCTGGTTAGTGAGATTTAATTGATGCTGGAAAATATAAGCCGGCTTTATGCCGTAATAATTTCTGGAGTTGCCGGAAAGTGGAAATTCCGCAGAGACATGCACTGAGTATTTATTTACCAATGCATTCCTGTCCTTCTCCAACTTTAATAGTGAGTCATAATACTTATCCTCAAACAGGCTCGTATAATTTTCAATGGCCGCACCCCATGTCAATGTCCACTTGTTACTTTTTCCTCCGAGTATTGCCTTGTGTACAAATCCCAAACCGAGATTGAGCTGGCTTGCCCGATCCCAGTCCGGTGGTACAAACGATCCCTGGTTGGGATTTCCTTTTGCATCAGTAAGTCCGTATTTGGGATCGAGTTGATCGGAAAAGTAAAGCCGATCCCAACGCACTGACTTACTCACCCATTCTCCCTTTGTACCCAGGCGTATATTATGTTGTTGTCCGGCGATTGTAAAGGGCAGTGTGTACACAAAGTTTCCCGCCAGGAAATTGGAGGTCAGCATGCCATCTCCTTCACGATCGTAGATATAATGTATTCCAAAATCAATTTTTTTGCAGGGTGCACTCTGTTCAATGCTTATGCCCCCACTTAGTAGAGCGGGATTCGCCGTCAGGTATTGACTCTTGGCAATCAACTTGATACCAAACGTGCCATCAAGCCCGGTTAGCGCAGGATTGATAAAAGACTCAATCTGCCTCGATTCAGCGAAGAATGGATCCTGTGCCCAGCCTTTCGCAGCGAAAATTGCAAAGGCCAACAGGAATACGATACTTGGTTTATTCAGCATATTAGATTTTCAGGTTTTCTGGTCTCGTCGATTACTCAAATACTCCTCGGGTTTCGTTCTTGTATACCCACACACCTTAAACTATAAGTGGCCCTGTTATGTATGTGTTATCAACACATTCAAATGATACCGCACAAAGTGATGTTGTGCCAAGTTTTTTGTAAAAGCGCGCATCAAAAACCATTATCATCGTTCAATGTGTTCTACATGGCTCTGCTATTGATGTATTTACGCCAACAGCTCCACTCCCTGCATCACAACTTGTACGCCTCAGAATTCTGGTTGCTCGTCAAGGATGTGATACTTGTCATTTGTTCAGAAACAAATATGCAGTGTTGTGTGCATTCTATTTGCACCAAGATTTGGTGTTGACAACTTCATCTGGTCAAGAATGTCAACTGCGTATCAAAGTCGTTCTCCGCGGAATACATTTTATACAGAACGGCATCTACGCAAAATCATCCTTATCAATCTTCCCCTTTATCCTGTAAACACCACTTACCTCTTTGAATCTCTTACTGTAATAGGCCTCCATTACCTTAATTCGATTCTTCATACTTCGCACCCTCCAATGCCTAATATCATAATAATTCGCCTTCAACTCAAGACGCTTAGGTTCTTTTATTCCAAAATCATCTATTACATCACTCCTCACCCTTCCATAGCCCAAAAAAGTATTCTTCTTGTTCTTCTCGTGAATTATCGTCATCCACATCCGACTATTTTTAACTGTTAACACCCGCTTTTCGTATTTCCAGTAAGTATGCCCTTTGTGCCATACCGTTTTAGCGCCATCCCCGTTTTCTATTAAACTGATATACGGATTGAACAAGTTTTTCATTTTCCCCAATCTGACACGACGGCCTGTTTCCATGCGATATCCATCTATCAGGTCTATCGCCAAATACGCTTGCTTGTTGAAATATGATTGTACGGTTTTAACATAATCTTTATGGATGCAGTCATCGTTGTCCAGTCGGGACGAAATCATATATTCTTTATTGTCAAATTGGCTCACGCTTTCTGTAATAGCCGGCAAAAAGGACTCCATCCCATCCACAAAAAACGGATGAAAATTTGAATACGCCAATCTGTATTGTTCAATGATTTCTTTATACTTTTCGGGCGTTTTGGTGTCAAAAAAAACCAGCCATTTAAAATTTTGGTTCGTCTGATTCTTCACAGAAGAAAAACAATAATTGTCAAACAATTCAAAACGCTCCTCTAGCCAAAGATCTGACAAAACCGCCTTTCCATCCTTTGCCGTTATCCAGTCGCCTCTGCGCAGATTAAATCTTGTGATGATATAGTGTTGAAACATGTCTGTTCTCTTAACTCGTGCTCTGCCTTGTATCTACCTCTAACAATCTTACTCTACAACAACCCGGCCTTCAGACCGACACATATGAACTAAAAAGAACAAAACTAAGATTTTCATCTCGTGTAAATTCAGGTATATCACAATTTACACAGATTTGTCAGGAATAGAACCAGACCCGTACAATGGTAATCTTTACCACCCCCCAACATAGACCTTGACAGGGAGCAACCATTACTTTGTCCAGATACAGACCATCATGATACAGACCATTAATACACACATCTCAATGCGGCAATTATGATCTATTTCACTTCTTTTAAAAATAAATTTGCAAACCCAAATATTAATATTTCCATCCGCACTCCAATTAAAAAAATCACAATGAAGTGAAACTGAGTAAAAACACACAATAATATTAACTGTCCAAAAGCATTTATTCAACAACACCAACGAAACATATAAAGAAGAATATTCCGTTAAAACAACGGAATAAATAATTCTCCGAAGGAGTCCTTTCCAAAAGGGATCCCTTCGTGATGGACAAAATCCAAAATTTAGAATTCAAAATTCCCAAAAAGAGTTCTTTGAACGAATGAAAAACGGGCGCCCCTCACCCTCGGGTGTAAAGGATAATCAGGCAACTGGATCAACGACAGCAAGATACCTCATGTCCTCAGGGTATTAATATTATGCATCCTGGCGGTATATAGATGTGAAAGGCTCTTCAGGAGTCACTGTTTTCACGCTAAATGTACAGTCATGTTACCAATCATAATCGCAATCATCGCAGGTGTCATCATGGGATTCTCTTTCGAAAACGTACTGAATATCATTCCTGTATCTACCTCTTTCAAATCACCTCCCCGAAACGAGAAGCCTTAACATTGCCCACATCCGGGACATCCCTGCGGGAATGGACTCCGTTCGAGATTGATAGGCGGCATTACAATGAAATAGATCGATAGCCATGAGAGGCATATAGGGTGAGTTACTCCTAAATTTATTTTCCCTATCTTAAACAGCAGATTAAAAGCATTTTAAACGAGTACCAACCTTATTTGACCAATTAGGAGTACCACCCAAATAACACCTGCTCATGCCCAAATCGCGCAGACTGGCAGCAATCATGTTTTCCGACATCTCCGGATTCACACGCCTCATGGGGCAGGATGAACAGCGTACGATGCAAATTCTGGAAGTCAACCGACAGCTGCATAAATCCACTTTTGCAAAATACAATGGAGAATACCTCAAGGAAATCGGAGACGGCACACTGACCAGCTTTGCTTCTGTGGCAGATGCCGTCCATTGCGCCATCGATATCATGCGCGGTGCTGCAGAAAACGATTACGAGCTGCGCATCGGTATCCACCTCGGCGATGTGCTTTTTGACGGCAATGACGTGTTCGGTGATGGTGTCAATATTGCTTCACGTATAGAAACCCTCGCTGTCCCGGGCAGTATTCTCGTGTCAGAAAAGGTATATGACGAGCTGCGTAACAAACAGGATATTCAAACGCAATTTCTCGGCAAAACTTTCCTCAAAAACGACATAAAGCAACGGTCGATTTATGCGATTACCAATTCAGGCCTGAAGGTTCCCGATCCGATTACCTTGCCGGAGGGCTCTGCTGCTATATTGCCCGAATCTCCGTATGTCGCGCCCGATTCCAGAATATCTCCGCCTAAAAGGAGCAATAAAAATGCATTGTTTGGTAAGGCCACAGCATTTATCCTCGTCATCGTGGCTGGCGTTCTGATCTATACAACTCTCATCATTCCAAGGTTGGAAACGCGCAACCTGCCGGATGATATTGTTATTGCCGTTTTCCCTTTCGAAAAAGACAGTACGTTGCAGACCAGTGGGCAAATAGATGATTTTTTCGCCACTGGGTTGAGCGAAAGACTAGCTCTCGTTTCAGGTTTGACGACAATTTCCTCAGTCAACCTGGAACTCAACAGGACAATTCTGAAACAGGCCAATATTCTCTCCTTCTCAGATGATGCGCCACTGCTAGACTCAATCAGGGCCACACATTATATCCGGGGAAGTGTAGATTCAAAAGTACATATTCAACTGTTTTCCGTTGACAACAAAAAGCCTGTCTGGAAGAGAGCTTTTAGCCTGAAGGACACCGCTCATATCTTCGACATGATGGGTGCAGCCATTACACAACACCTGCACGTCCTTTATGACAAACAAAAACGCGACCGTGATCCTAAAGTGATTGCGCTCTATATCGATGCGCTCTCAAATTGGCAGAAGAGAGGCGACGAGGACGCATTGAATTATTCAATTGTTTTATTACAGCAGGCCTTGAAAATCGACCCGGATGATGCTGGTGTGAACGGCCTCCTCTCTGTCTGTTATGTGAATGGTAGTGAACGGTTTTACTACGATTTTGACAGCCTCGCAAGCCGTATTCTCTCCCTGAGCCAAAAAGCCCTCTCAGTTGATCCCGATGAGCCTTATGCTCTGCTCGGTATGGGTGGTTATTATTTTTCCCAGGGCCAAATGAACAAAGCAAAGGATTATTACACCAAAGCTCACTTGTTAGCACCCGGATTGGGCATCACTGGTCAAGCGTTAGCTGAATTCGCATTATACACCGGAGACTGGCACAATGCTCTTAATTATATCAAAAGTGCCAGCAAGGTTTCTCCTTACGACGAAACTATATTACAGTTTCGGATTTGGTGCGAAATGGCTAACGGATTTGCCAATGAATCTAGAAGGTTAGCGGAGGAATTTATTCGATTTCATCCCAAACAGGTGGGTATCAATTATTATCAGTGGGCAGATTATTTAATTCTCAAAGAATATGATAAAGCAATTGGCGCTATCCCTGAAGAACGTGTAAAAAAGAGTGAAAACTGGGGTCGGTTACTGACGGGGCTCGTGTATGTAGATCAAAACATCAAAACAGATTATGACGAACTTCTGCGTGTTTCTGTTCCTGTTGCCGATGAATATTTGGAACTGCTCTGGCTCTTGCAACAGGAAAATGAGGAGGACAAAGAAAGGGCTCGCGCCAAATTTAGTACAATGATGGCAAATCGTAATTTTACGCTGATTAATTTTATTCAGACATATCCCTTCAGTTGTTTTAATACATTCCGGACTGATCCGCAAATACAATTAATAGCGCGCAATTACTTCATCAACCTATCTGAGCACCCGTATTATGCTATCCAGCGCGAACTGCGTAAATAATAACTGGTGCATTTCAATCAGAGGGACTTTACATATCCAAAAAGTACCTTCTTAAAGAGCCGGAAGTCCTTTCTCATAATATCCATGCGTCGGTGCAATCGCCCGTGTAATTCACGATAATCCCAATCCGCCAACCCTTTTTCCTTTCTTTCAAGTCTCGCAAGAAGCTGCTCCTGTTCAATCACATCTTCTATGAGTTGGTTGAGAAAATCGTCATGCAAATGGTGAAGGCTTTCCATCATTTCCTTGTGTGCTTTCAAGTCCTGATTGAGAGGCTCACTTCGATGAAGAAGTTTGTCAATAAACTTCATCTCATCTTCCCAAAAACTGGTTGTTTCCAACCATTCCCTGCTCTCCTGGTGTAAGACATCCAAACCGGCTCCCAATAAAAATGTGGTTCTTGGATCAGAAATTGCCGTATTCATAATTTATTATTTTAAGCTTTTGTTATTAATTTCTTTACCATAGAGTACTCCCTATTTAGGGCACTAATTGCTCATTCTCTATTTTGTGCCTCGGAGTGCATTCGTTCCATAAACAACATGAACGCTTG
>QMOR01000117.1 GCA_003648285.1 Bacteroidota bacterium | reverse complement strand
TGATTTTGAAAGCCAGGGGAAGATATTTTTCGGTCAATGATATTCTGTCTATATGACATGAATCACATATCATTTTTGACTTGACAAGATCATCCCGCATCTCGCAACCCGCAACCCGCATCAAAAAATAAGACCCGCGCAAAGCGCAGGTCTTATTTTTTACCCATTATCTACAATCCGAAACCTAGTCCCTCTGCACACCTTTTCCATCATGTCCGCTCATGTCAGGTACATAGCGCCATATCTCCATGTCCACTCGATCGGTGATTGCATTCCAGTCATCGATAAGATCATCCATAGCTCCTTCGCCATGGACTCCTTCATAACGTTCAGCAAAATCTCCATCTTCGTCAAACCACGCCAGAGAATCCACAAACCAGATCAGTACCACATCGACTCCGTGTGATCCGGAAAGTTGTCGCCAGTATACCCCAAAAGGGAGTTTTGATTCTGATGCAACGTTGACCTCCTTGATTCTTTCCAATAGGCGCTTGAAGTGCTTTCCATGACCTTCTCCCACATCCACCGACCAGACTCTCAAAACATTGAGGTCAAACGGCCCTGTGAAGTGCGATAATTTATCATCCATTTTGTAAAAGTCTGTGGCGTCATAGGACTCGATGTGGATAGAGACGTTTTTGTCCCAATCGCCATCATGTCCTTCTTCCTGGGGCCGTGTTTCTATTTTCGTCCAGGTTGTCGGGCCCATGCTCCAGATATACTTTCCTGCATTCGGCCCGTTAAGTACGGTGTAGACTTGTGCGGCATGATCACCAACGGGATGGTACTTTTTATTGTGCGATGACATCGCCTTTTCGAGGTCATCCCCGTGACCATTCTTTGGTGTGAAGTAGAAATTCTCAAACATGGCGTAATCAGGACTTTGCCCAAATGCCAGGATTGGAACCAGAAGTAGCCATGCTACTTTGAAAAAGTGTTTCATAGTGTTTAATGATTTGAGTGATGCAATAAGTAATTGATTAATTCTAACTACTGGGCATCTACCCAAATTGCTGCGCAACCATTCAACACACAACACATGGTTTTAGCTGTATATCATTCGGTCAAATGTGATACCATTAAAACAGTACAGTATGCTCTGAGTTCTTATTTGGGTGATGCCATTAAAAAATTCCTGCCTGTGGATAATTACGTTTTATCCTTCCAATCTTACGTAAAATCCAGTTTAATATACTCAGAAATTAGAGGAAGTCAAAATATTCTGTTTTTGCCTGACAGTATGCGACGATGCATGCCAAGGTCATTGTGTTGAGGGAATACGTCGTCAACCGACTCTTGACTTCGAATGATCAGAAAAAAAAATCCGATGGCACTGCCAATCGGATCTTCATGGTGCGAGGTAAATCTGTCGATTTCACCATAGTAGTCGCAAGATACATAATATGATTTATTTCCTTTTCCGTCCTCTTCTCCCTTTGAATACACCACCACTAAAGCCACCGATTCCAATGAGGAATCCGAGGTCATAGAGCCAGCCACTGTTGTTGACCGCATACATCGTCACATCATCCATGAAGAACGAGATGATAAAGGTGATTGGCGCGATAAAGCCGTGGACAATACCCATCAGTATTCCGTCTGCTTCACCAGGGTTGACACATGGCTCAATGGCCTCAGGCGATGCGCAACCTGTCGCCAGGAGGATTGCCGAAACAAGAATTAGCGTAAGAATCTTCATTGTAAAGAGTTTGGTTCAAATGTAACAACGCAAATCTCACGTATTTCTATTCTTGGGCAATTTTAAATTTTAAATGCTAAATGCTAAATGCTAAATGTTAAATTTTAAATGTTGAATTATGGTATTGAGTCATTATGACTCATGGTACAACGGAGAGCATTCAAAATCCAAAATCCAAAATTGAATAGGCTTCAATCCTGTAGACTATCGCCTGAAGCCGAAGAAAATCCCAACTCGGGTAGCACACGCTGCCGATATATTCGGCTATCGCGATTGACCCACACGACCCTTCTCGGCTCACGCGGACTACTGATAAGACCAGCCAGGGCGCCAGTCAAGGCACCTGCCAAAAGGTCTATGCCGAGGTTGCCAGTGACAATTGGGATCGGCCCGCCGCCCATAGCACCATTCAATGCACCAGACAGCACGTCAGGAAGTGGCTGATTAAGTGGTCGGTATTTCACTTTTATAATGGAACGGGCCGGGATAGAAAGCTGCCGCGAACGCCCTGAGGCAGACACCTGCCGAAGCATGATGCCACTATTATGAGCCAGGAGAACCCGGCCACTGGTGCGTTGTTTTTTGCCATGCGGGTCGATCCACACCACTTTTAACGACCAGTCATAGCCAAGATTCTGACCCGAATTGTCAATGTAAAGGGCGTCATCAAAATCAACCTCCTGAGCAGATATTGCACCTGCAAAAAACGTGCAGCACAACAACAAAATGGGTAGAATGGTCCGGGGTTTCAAGGTCTGAGTATTTGTACAGCGATAATCGTGCTTTTTATTCAGGCCTAAGTTGATACAATTCAATCACATCAACAAAAACTTAACAAAACAATAATAAAGGCTATCGCTCTTCGCTTGTTGTATGTGGAGCCGGTTTTTCTTCTGACCTTGTTATAGACGTCCCTAATAGAAAATGGGCTGATCGGTAGTCATTACCAATCAGCCCATGATATGATTTCTTGTTTCTTAAGAAGTCACCCCGATCTCCTCAAGCGCACTGCCGATCTGAGCAGCTGAGGCCACTCCTGTGTGTCTCCAGACGGTTTCTCCCTTTCTGAAAATCATCAGGGTCGGAATGCTCCGGATGCTGTATTTCATACTTACAGCGCGGTTCTTGTCTACGTCGATCTTAACGACCTTGACATCATCACCAAATGTACCTTTTACCTCTTTGAGAATGGGAGGCATCATCTTGCACGGTCCACACCAATCGGCGTAGAAATCTACAATTACCGGAATTTCACTATCGATTAACTCTGAAAATGTTGACATATTAATTTTGTTTAGCCATTTTAACGGAAATCCAACTACCACCATTGCACGCCTGAATGCCATGTGCCTTCAACATCGACGAAGCTCTTCCGCTTCGTGCGCCCGTTGCGCAACACAATATAACCGACCTACCTTCTTGCTTCAAATCGTTGACATGATCACCCAAAATATCCAAAGGGATATTTATTGAGTCCACGACATGTCCCATTTTGAATTCATGCGGAGTGCGCACGTCGATGACAACGGAATTTTCGTTGTCCACATCCATGCATCCGGCGCGTGCCCCTCCAAATAACTGATTCAATAAACCCATAACACTTTTCTTGTTTTAATTAACACCACAAAGATATGAGGGTTCAATTGATCACAAAGTGACATGAGTTACACTTCCAATAAATAACTGCCAAATCAGCTATATACGGCTTACAGCAATTTGATCTTGTTCCGGCCCAATTCGATCATGCCCCGTTTCTCCAGCTGCTTTAACAGGCGGGAGATGACTTCGCGCGAGCTGTTGAGGTCATACGCAATATCCTGATGGGTTGTGCTCATTTCACGTGCATTTAAAATACTTGCTTTCTCCTCCAGATATTTTAGTAGCCGTTCGTCGAGCTGCAAAAAGGCAATGCTGTCTATAGTGGCCAACAATTCGTTGAATCTGTTGCTATATGTGTTCAGAACAAAATTTTGCCAACTGCGAAATTTCCGGAGCCAGTCATCCATGACCTCCACCGGAACGGCGATAAACGCCGTGTCATCGACGGCAATTGCGCTGACTTCGCTTGGCTTGTTGGCCATACAGCAGTTGAGCGTCATGGCGCATGCCTGTCCGGGTCTTAAGTAGTATAAGAAGATTTCTTCTCCGGAATCATCTTCACGCATCACCTTGATATTGCCCTCAAGGACCAATGGCATAAACTTGACATAGCTGCCGATATCTATCAGGGCCTCACCTGCAGGCACCTTTATCAGGCGTCCACGTTTTATGATGGCCTCTATCAGGTCTTGTTCGTAGATGTCGGGAAAGTTATCTCTTATGACGTTTTCCATTATTACCATGATCGTGTATTTGGGAGTGTTATGCATGCAAGATAATCAAGCAATTCAGACTGTGTCAAAATGGCTGCGCACCAAGGTGTGAAATTAGGTGATGACGTGCACCTCCATGCAACTGTTATCCCTATATTTCGGTTTATATTGTACTGAAGAACAGATAGAATGGGAAGTCAAATAAATCGTCGAACGTTTCTGGATTTTCTCGGAAAAGGTACCGCAGGTTTGGTCATTTCCTCCCGAATGGCGGAGCGGTTACTCATTGTGCCTGTTGCAGAAGAGATCGTAGGGATAGCTCCGAGTGGCAAAGACACGGTCGTACTGGCCAAAGGATTGAAATCAAAGCTTCTTGTGAGTTGGGGAGAGGCAATTTCAAGCAAGGACACGTTTGGTTTTAATAATGACTATATCGCATTCTTGCCTGGAAGCAATGACGAGGCACTTCTCTGGGTCAATCATGAATACGTCGATCCACTGTTTGTCTCAAATTACCGAGGGCTCAAAGAACGCACGTTGGAAATGATCATCACCGAGCAATACAATGTGGGAGGCACCCTGATCAAAATCAGAAAGAATAAAAAGGGGCATTGGAATATGGTGGCAGATGATCCGATGAACAAACGTATCACCGGGACTACTAAAATTCCATTTAACTGGGATGAACCCATTGCAGGCTCGGATCATGCGATCGGTACGCTCGCCAATTGTTCAGGAGGAGTGACGCCCTGGGGTTCCATTCTTACTTGCGAAGAAAACTATGACATGTTCTATGGTGAGCGGAATTTAAAAACGGGGGAGGTGAATACAAACGAATCCTCGCTTGGCTGGCAAGAGTTTTTAAATTATCCACCCGAACACTACGGATGGGTAGTCGAAGTAGAACCTAATAGCGGTAAAGCTCAGAAGCATGTTGCGCTGGGGCGTTTCGCACACGAATGTGCAACCGTAGCAGAGTTGGAGGATGGCCGTGTGGTTGTCTACATGGGAGATGATAAGGCCAATCAATGCCTGTATAAATTTGTCGGATCTGTGCCGGCAAGTCTTTCGGAGGGCACACTTTATGTTGCAAACCTTGGAACGGGCAATTGGATTCCGATTGACTGGGAAACGTCTGAAGTCCTACAGAAGAAATTCAGTAATCAGACAGAGGTTCTGATTCGTTTGCGACAAGCAGCCAGATATCTGGGAGGAACGCCTCTCGACCGCCCGGAGGATATTGAGATTGACCCTGTAAGTGGCCATATCCTGGTTGCACTCACGAATAATACCAGTGTGAAGAACTATTTTGGTTCGATTCTGCAGATCAATGAAGAAGACGGTAAGCATGATGCCCTCACATTCAGACCTGATGCGTTTCTGACAGGAGGTGAGGAGACAGGGTTTGCCTGCCCTGACAACATGGCTTTTGATGCAATAGGGAATCTATGGTTTACCTCTGATGTCTCGACGACATCGATGCATCGAGATCCGTACAAAGCTTTTAAGAACAATGCCTTATTCCTGGTAATGCGTGAAGGATCTCAGGCCGGTCAGGTCTTGCAGATGGCGAGCGCACCTGTCGGTGCAGAGTTTACCGGGCCGCAATTTTCTGATGACTGGAAGACGTTGTTCCTCAGCGTCCAGCATCCGGGTGAAGACTCACTTCAACTGAGTGAACTGACCAGCCATTGGCCAGATGGAGGAGTCAGTATACCGCGCCCCGGGGTCATTACAATATCAGGACCTCTGCTTGACGAGATACAGGGACTAGTGTAGCGACAGGAGAGGTATCTTGCTAAATAGAGCCAGACTTCGACTCACGCTGTGATGTCCCAATCGCTCAAAGATGTTTCGCTGTGGAGAGTGGAATGCGAGCAGGTCGAGCTGGTAGTCATCAACGAATCCGCGCAGCCCTTCCTCGACGTTATCACACTTTATTTCATGAAAATGGACCTGAAGTGGGAGAGGCCTGCCTGCCAGAAACTCCTTGAGTTCTTCAAGGCTCAGAGTATGTTCCTTTTCATCATCGGTGCATACGTGTATGACGCGCATGACGGGATTGCAAGGCGCCATCATTTGTCCGACCTTCCAAATCTGAACGGCATCGGCAGGGTCGAGATCAGTTGCAAATCCAATCGTACGAGCGCCAGGTGATTTGATTTCTTCAGGAATAACAAAAACAGGGATCGTCGATTTGCGTAAAACAGATGTTGTGATGCTACCAAAAATATCATCGAGACGGTTGTGCTTGCCTCTCGTACCCATGACCACAATGTCCGCCTTGTTGTCGCTGATCGACTGTATGAGCTCGTGTACCGGAGCGCCGACACGCACATCAAATATAATTTGAGCTTTGTTTCGGGGCTTGTACATGTCAACCAATGCCTTTTTAGAAGTGTCGAGGAAGATTTTCAGAATTTCCTCTGCAGAGTTTACTCTTCGCATCGTTTCTCCTGCCGAGATGACCGGGATGTCGAGATCCCCTGTGCCCGGTAGAACGACATGCAGCAATATGATTTTGGCATTGTGATTATCTGCGAGCCACATCGCGTAAATCATCGCACTTTTGGAATGGTCTGAAAAGTCGGTAGGTACAAGTATTCTTTTAATTTTCATGATGTGATTTACTTAAAGCTTGTCGTCAAGGTACGTCGTGATTTTGCAGTTTGGAATGACTCAGGTCAGCCTGAATCATGAACGTGAATCATGTCTTGCTTAATGAGGCATCCAATCCTGTGAAAGCCATTTTAGCGGATCGCACAGTGGTATGAGCGAGGAGTACTTTCAGGATGATTACCGTCACTTCATTATACAATTCGAATCATTGAAACCTCGTCGTGACAGGACTACTTTACATGTGTAATAGATATATTCATAAAATAGATAAGGAGATGAATCCGAACGCACTATTAGCAGAAATTATGACGCCAATGCCTCATACAATTGATCCTGAAACCAAGTTGACGGAGATTTACAAAATTTTTGAAACAAATAGCTTTCATCATATTCCGGTGGTCAATGAAGGGCGATTAGTAGGCATGATCAGCCGCGAGGATTTTATCCAGATAGAGCATGTGCTGACTACCAGTTGGGCAGGGAATTTGAATACTGAAAGTACATTTGAAAACTTCAATGCACAGGATATCATGACAGAGTATCCCATGCACCTGGGACCGGAAGACACAATAGGCCTGGCCGCGGATATTGTATTGACAAACAAGTTTCACGCGCTGCCAATCATTGAAGACGATCTGCTCGTGGGCATCGTGACATCGCATGATTTAATTGCGTTTGCCTATTCTTCACCGGTTGAGCATACCGCATCACAGTAAAAATGTAAGCCATGTTTGATAAGCACATAGAAGTCCGGGAGATTATGACACGCAAGGTGATCACTGTGTCATCGGATCAGACAATGGATCAAGCCGCAGAGGTTTTTGAATCACGCGACCTGCACCATATACCGGTAGTAGATGATGGGAAAGTAGTCGGTATGTTGAGTACAACAGATCTACACAAAGTGACACATCACTTTACGTTATTCAAAGTGCACAATTCTGATGTCGTAAACCAGTCCGTATTGAGATCTCTGTTGACCAGGGAAGTGATGACGAGCCCGGTAGCTACGATCCAAACCTCTTGCTCGCTCGAGACAGTAGCATCAATTTTTCGGGAAAATCTCTTTCACGCACTACCAGTTATCGAGTCAAATGGCGACCTTGCGGGAATCGTGACACCGTTTGATTTAATGAATTATGCGTACGGACCAGATGAGTTTGAATTGACGGAGTCACACCACAAAAAAATGGTATGAGAATCCTTTTTCCAACAGACTTTTCAGAGGCGGCAGATCACGCCTTCATTTATGCCTTAAAAGTTGCAGACAAAATAGATGGTGAGATTACAACTGTCCATGTGTATGACGTGCCTCATATCAGGGCGGCACATTTGCACAGTACGATGCGCCGGGTGTATGAATCTATCGCCCTTGAAGAATTTGAGAACTACAAAGATCATATCCCGCATCTGAGGGAAATTGCCAGTGAGAACAACCTGGGGCATATTCGCGTCAATCATGCGATGGTGGCTATGTCAAAACATGGCATCGTTCAAACACTGGTCAATGCAGGCCGCAATGCCAAAGCAGACTTTGTCATCATGGGTACAACCGGTGCATCGGGTTTGAAAGAGGTATTTCTTGGGAGTGTTGCTGCCGAAGTACTCGAAAATGCTACCGCACCTGTGCTTGCAGTCCCATTGCGCGCGCATTTCGATGGACGGATCAATACAATTGCCTTCGCCACTGAGTTTACCGATGCGGACGGGGCCGGACTAAAGTCGACCATGAGTTTTGCAAAGATGCTGGACGCAAAGGTCTTGTGTGTGCATGTCGATACGACGGGTACGGGAGCCTATAAGGCACGCATGAAGTCCTTTGTTGAAAACTTCGACGTCGCAGAAAATATTGAATGGGAAGTAGTGGTGAATAACAGCGTGGAAGAAGGTCTGGTAGACTTTGTGGATAATAACGATGTTGACATTCTTGCCATGTACATCAAAAAGCGCAACTTTATCGAAGAGCTTTTTACGTACAGTCTCACAAAGAAAATGGCGAATCATCTCACGATCCCTGTTTTTGGGTTGCATAAATAGCGCAAAAAAACTGGTTCCGGAATCCGCCCGGATGAGTTATTGACAAAACCAATTGATGACGACGACAAACACACGACAAATACTGATTCCGACTGATTTTTCAAAATGCTCAGTGAGTGCATTCGAATGTGCTGTGTACTGGAGTGCGAAAATGCCGGTCAAATTGCATTTATACCATCGTATAGCTGGTATGCCACGAGAATGGGACAGTAGTCCGGACGATCTGCGTGCAAACGAAAAAGTTCAAACCGCTATCAGTAAAGCGCAGATAAAATTTGATCCGTGGAAGCGCATTCTTGATAAAGAAAATATCGACTACACCATCAATTTCTCAGGAGGAAATGTCAGCGAATACATTGCACAGTATGTTGAGGAGCACATGATAGATTATATCTTCATGGGGTC
>QMOR01000116.1 GCA_003648285.1 Bacteroidota bacterium | reverse complement strand
CCGGCAAACGACAATATGGAAAGCACTGGCAAAATATCATGCGCGTGGGAATCGCCATTACGATGCTCATGCTCGTCGGTTATATCATGTATGATCTTGGTTTTTTGAGTCCTGATACCGAACTGAAACATGAGAAAATTGCCGTGCGCTTTATGGACTTTGCAAATGTCACTGGCAAAGAAAAGCTGGCAGATATGGCCTCGCACTGGATAAGTAATCGTCTTGAAGAAATCCCGGAGTCACAGGTCGTCAAATACAGTGATGCGAATACGGATCCCAATATCCAGATTGCAACCGCAGGAAGTAACCAACGGAGAAAATTTGCGCAGCAAACAGGTGCAGCAAACCTTCTTGAAGGTCAAATATTCAGAGAAAGTGACTCTCTTGTTTTCGATGCAAAGATTATTGACCTGGCAGATGGAAGCATCCGCCAAAAGTTTGGACCGATAAAATGTGCGATTGTCAATCCAATGGCGGGAATCAATGAAATAACCGGTGAAATTCGTGGATGGTGGGCGAGCAGAGACCTGAAGTTTATTTCTGTACCCAAGTACGAAGCTTACAAATCCTATTTGGCCGCACGGGATGTCTGGCTCGACGATATGGATCTCGCCGAACAACACCTGCGGAAAGCAATCGCTTCAGACCCAACATTTATCGACCCTTATTTCCTTCTCCTGGGGCATTTACAAAATGAAGACAGATATGCTGAACGCGATGCCTTGCTGATCGAAATAGCGATAAATTTTAAAGACATGAATGCAAGGCAAATCAACCTGCTTGAAGTTGCCTCTGCAGATGTCGCAGGAGATCTACGCAGGACCTATAAAAAATTTCTCAATGAGTTGGATATTGCCCCTGAGGATTTATTTATTAATACTGAGGCCATGGTGATGGCTACGTATTTTGTCAATGACCCTCTAAAGGCCATTGATTATTTTCAACTCATACCTGTCGACAGTTTAAATCTCGATAATTGCGGCTATTGCACTACTCGATTGCGCACTGCTGTCTTTGCCTATCTCGAGCTTGACAGCGTTGGCAGGGCAAGTGAGCTTATTCAATATATTGATGAAGATGAATATTTAAATATCTATCGTAAAATTCAGGTCTATACAGCGTCAGGCGACACAACAGCTTTGCGCAAACTTATTGAAAAGGCCCTGGTTAATGAGATAAACAGATCGGCCTCACTTTGGACAGTAGTTGCCTGGCAATACATCCTTTCAGGAAATGATGAGGGCTTGGAGATGGCACTCGAAATGGCACAATCCGAGCGTATAAACCATAGCACCTACACTAAGGCAGAGGTGTCATATTTGCTGGGAGGCTATAGTGGTATTGAACATACGATCGACGAGTGGCTTCGGGATTTTCCAACAAACAGATATATTCTCTCGTATGGTGCCAGAGTTACTGCACAAATTGGTAACGAAGATAAAATTGCGCATATCATGTATTTACTCGATACTGCCGACGAAGAGGATGTGTACGATTATGGATATTACACATACTACAAAGGCGTCATCGAGGCGATACAAGGAAATGACGTCAAGGCTCTTGATTGGCTCGAACTGGCATATTCCCGTGGCCATCAATTTAGTCATCTCTATTACCATAACGACATAGATCTCATGCCACTTTTTGACAATCCCCGCTTTCAAAAACTCATTCACCCTATGTCACAATAAGCATTCAACAATAAGGTGAGGATGACATCCTTATCACAGATGATGGCTGGACCAACTTGTCTGAAATGCCCCTCGAAGTGCCGAAGATATTGCAGCCATGTATGTCAAGGCTCATATCAATTGCTTAAATTCGTGGTTGATATTGCATGCCTGAAAAACAAACAAGGAAACTCGCCGTCGTAATGTTTACCGACATTACGGGCTATGATGCCATGGTGCAGCATGATGAAGCTGCAGTCTTGGAGTTTGTCGATATTCTTCGAAATACATTACAACAAAGCACAGAGGCGTACAACGGGCAGGTCATTACATTTTATGGGAATGGGAGCCTGAGTACATATCCCAGCGCCATAAACACGGTCAAATGTGCACTCAGGATGCAAGAGGCATGCAGAGAACATCGCATTCCCTTGCGCATTGGGCTTCACCTTGGAGATATCGTGTACAGGGCCGATTCCGTCTACGGTGATGGTGTGAATGTCGCTTCAAGAGTCCAGAATCAGGGTATTGGTGGATCTATACTGATATCGGGCAAGCTCGAACAAGAAATTTCAAATCATCCTGAGATACAGACCAAATCGTTGGGTCATTACAAATTGAAAAACGTAAAAAAGCTCACTGAGCTCTATGCTATTACAAATCCCGGGTTGGTGGTTCCGACGGGTCATAAGCGCGCTTCGACCGTTAAAAAATTGCTGGCACAAGGATCCCTGATTCTCCTGCTGTTACTCCTTGTTGGTTATTTTGTATTTGACAATTTATACTCTCCGGCACAGGATACGGTTGTCGAACTTCGCGAGCAGCAAGTGGCAGTGCGCTTTCAGGATTTTGCACAAATCACAGACCGCCTCGAAATTCCCTCAATGGCCTCTCACTGGATTAGTAACAGATTGAGGGAAATCCCCGGGGCACATGTCGTGAATTACGAAGATGCCCTGACCGAACCCGAAGTGGCCATCGCTTCGGCAGGTGTGGAAAAACGGCGTGAATTTGCAGAAAGGACTAATGCCGTAACTGTTCTCGAAGGGACGATATACAGACAAAGCGAACGTCTTCTTTTTGAAGCCCATATCTACAATCTGGAATCAGGTGAGAGCCTCCAGGCATTTGAAGTGGTGGAATGCGATGTGAGCGATCCCATGCAGGGTATAAATGATCTTGGAAATAAAATACTTGGATGGTGGGCCACAAAAGATGACATCGTTTATTCTGTGCCGAACTATGAAGCTTATCTACTGTTTCTCGAGGCACGAAGTGTATGGATAGAGGACGTGCAGAAGGCCGAAGCAAAACTGAAAGAGTCAATTACCGCGGACACAACATTTATCGATCCATATTTTTTAATCACGGAACTGTACTCAAACAACAGCGATTTCGTGCAAAGGGACTCGCTGCTTGTCCTGATCAAGTCGCGCTTCAAGAATCTCACTCCTGGTCAGCGATCACTTCTTGGCGTATACGAAGCTGAAGCACGCGGAGACCTCGTGCAAACATATCAGAGTTATCAGGCAGAGCTTCGTTCCGATCCGCTCGATGTGTTTGTTAACACCGCGGGGATGGTTCAGGCTGTGCAATTTGTCAATCGACCACGGGAGGCCATATATTGGTTCGATATGATACCACCTGAGACCATTGACATGACAGCATGCACATATTGCCAGGCACGCCTGCGTCTTGCGACCGTAGCATACTTGCAACTGGGAGATATTGACTCTGCGATATATACGGCTACCCTCATCCCACCGGTATCGGTCAGAAATATGAGATATAAACTCAAACCGTTTGCCATACTTAACGATACCGCCACAGTCAATGGAATGATAACGGAATTTAGCGCAGCGCATCTCGGGGAATCATCAGACCATCTGTATTCAGATATGGCATGGCGATATAAACTATTAGGGCGCAAAGATCTGGTAGACCATTACGCCGGATTCGCATTGAGCAAACTTGGCAATCCTGACAGAGCAGGGGAGATAGCGGTCGAGTGTAATTACCTGCTTGGAAATTATCAGAAGGTCTTGCAACTCGTTGAGACGAGTTGGCCTCTTTCCAAATTTCCTGACAATGAATATGTTTTGATGTGGACATCGCGTGTCTACGCTCGAACAGGTACGGCAGAAGATCGCGACCATGTAGTCCGCCTCATCGAAAA
This sequence comes from Bacteroidota bacterium, assembly GCA_003648285.1. GTDB lineage: Bacteria > Bacteroidota > Bacteroidia > Chitinophagales > Saprospiraceae > B8-G4. The sequence goes on along the minus strand of QMOR01000116.1, from coordinate 5,274 downwards.
CCTCAATGTGTCAGATCCTCACGACTACGGCCGCAGTGATTATATGCTGGCCGTAATGTCGATGATTGAAGGAGACAGAGCCAGTGCATTGTTTTTACTAAAACAAGCCTATCAGAGCGGCTATCAATTTTCAGAATTCCGATATCAAAATGATATCGACCTCATGCCGCTCTTTGAGGATCCAGAATTTCTTGATTTAATCACTCCGTTGCAATAACTCGCTCGGTACAGATTGCTATGGGCGTACCGTAGTTTGTCTGCGATCTCCAAGTGAACTGTGAATGAAGTTTGTCATTTTTGTAAATAGGTGCAGCCTTGCATTGTCCCCGGATATCCCGTGACTCCTGTTGGGATAAAAGTAGGTATCAAACTGCTTGTTGGCACTTATCAGGGCATTAGCCATCTCCACTGTATGCTGCCAGTGTACATTATCATCGGCGATGCCGTGTACAAGGAGATAGTCTCCCTTGAGCTGATCCGCAAAATTGACCGGTGAATTTTTACTATACCCTTCCGGGTTCTCCTTTTCAGTGCGCATGAAGCGCTCTGTGTAAATAGAGTCATACCATTTCCAGTTGGTCACAGGAGCCACTGCAATCGCAGATTTAAAGACATCGTTGCCCTTCAGAAGGCATAATGAAGACATGTATCCACCGTAGCTCCAGCCAAATATTCCTATCCTGCCTGCGTCAGTATAGGGTAAACTGCCCAGATACTTTGCCGCTTCGATCTGGTCGATTGTCTCATAGTGCCCGAGTTGCTGATATGTCATTTTGCGAAATTCTTCACCTCGTGCACCGGTCCCCCTGTTATCTACACAAGCCACGATATACCCTTGCTGCGCGAGCATCTCGAACCACCAGTAATTTTTCCCGCGCCAGCTATCCATTACCTGCTGACTGCCAGGACCACCGTAGAGATACATAAAGACAGGATATTGCCTGTTTTTATCAAACCCCACAGGCTTGATCATCCAACCATTCAAACTGACACCCTCTGATGTTTTGAAGTCGAAAAATTCCACTGGAGTGACCCCTGTTTGGGCTTGCACTTCGACAATCCTCGCATTGTCTTCAATGACCCTGATTTCTTTGTTTCCCTTTGACTTCACAACCGTATATGTCGCCGCCGTATTTGCATCGCTACTTGTCCTGACATACAATTCGTACGTAGAAGAAAACTGAGCTGAATGCGATCCCCCCTTCCCTGCCAGAAGCTTCTCGCCCTTACCATTGAGGCCTGTCACATACAACTGACGCGTAAGCGGAGACTCTTTGGCCGCCTGGTAATACACTACCTCCCGCTCTTCGTCGACTCCATAAAATGATGTCACGTCATACCCACCGCTCGTCAATTGCCTGGTCATCTGACCTGCCATATCAAACAGGTAGATATGATTGTAACCGTCCCGTTCGCTTGTCCAGACAAAATGCTCAGCATCTTCAAGAAATGTGAGGTCATCCGTTATGTCGATGTAGTACTTATTCTTCTCTTCAAGCAACAGACTCGTGGCACCAGTTTGGGCATTTGCCAGAAGCAGCTCCAGATGATTCTGATGCCTGTTCATCCGGAAGACGCAAAGCGTATTGTCATCTGCAGTCCACTTTATCCTCGGGATATATCCGTCCGGTTCACTACTGCGATCGACCTCGACTGTTTTGCCAGAACCGATGTCATGAATATGCACGGACACTTTCGCATTCTTCTCTCCTACCTTGGGATATTTAAATGTCACGAGCTCAGGATACATTTCACCACGGAAATACTCCATCAAAAATTCCTTCACCTCAGACTCATCAAAACGGTAAAACGCGATCTTCTTGCTGTCGGGTGACCACTGAAATGCCTTTGAAAATCCGAACTCCTCTTCATACACCCAATCAGTCGAACCATTGATGATTTGATTGTATTTGCCGTCATTGGTAATCTGCATGACGATGCCCGATGTCAGGTCTTTGTAGTACAGATTGTTTTTAAACACAAACGCCAATTTCTTCCCATCCGGCGAGAATGTACAATGCATAATTTTTCCTTCATTAAAGACAAGATCCAAACTGCCTGTGGCAGAGTCGTACACATAAAAATGTGCCCTGCTCGACCGCCGGTAGATCCTTTCCAAATCTGCCTTGATCAGTATTTTCTGTTCATCGTCACTTAGGAAGTATGTATTGAATTCCCCATTAAAGGAAGCAGTCTGTGCCGTTTCGTCTAAATCCGCACGCATCCTGGATGCATCAAATAGTGTTTCTACCTTCTCCCCGGTCAGAAGGGTGTATTTGACAATATTCTGACCCATCTTCCGCGTGTAGTGCTCACCGTCATTCATAAATCTGAATCCGGGGATACGTTTGGGATTGTATTTGCCCTCTTTCCAGATTCCCTCAAGAGTGATCTCTTCAATCTGTGCCCTTGTACTTTGCGAAATTGTAATAGCTGCGATGGTCAGGATCAGGATTGCGATTTGTTTCATGCTGCTTCAGTTTTAAGATGGGATGTGAAAATAGGGTTTATGCATCTAACCATGCATGAGAAAAATCAGAAAACCCTAAAGGGTCACAGGATTCTCAGGCAAAGGTCAAAGAGTGGTTAATCCTCTACAATCCATACATTCGTCAAATGCTAAAATCAATCTCCATTGTCGGCACAAGGCATTATACCAATGAATGTGTTTTTGGTTGCTGACACTGATGAGCCAGTCCATCTGTCTACTACGGAAGCCGAAATCTAAATCCCACGCCGTGAATATTCTCGATCTTCACAGTCTCATCTCCCTTGAGGTATTTGCGCAGACGAGAGACAAAAACGTCTAGACTGCGACCCAGGAAATAATCGTCCTCTCCCCAGACACCGAGAAGAATTTCTGATCGCTTTAATATCTGGTTGGGCGATTTGACAAGAAACCTCAAGAGATCTGCTTCGCGTTGTGTCAGTGTATGTTGCTCCTCTCCTCTCTGGAGAGTCAGGTTTGAATAATCAAAATGATATCCCCCGAGTTGAAATTTGTCCGTACTGATCTGTGTGGATATCCGGCTTCTCCGGAGGAAGACTTCGATCCTCAGGAGGAGTTCTTCCATACTAAAGGGCTTGGTCACATAATCGTCGGCACCGAGTTTCAGACCTTCGATCCGGTCCTCCTTTAAGGATTTGGCAGTGAGAAAAATGATTGGAATCTCGCTATTGCGCTTGCGAATCTCCCTGGCCAATGTAAATCCATCCATCTCAGGAAGCATGACATCGAGCACACACAGATCAAAGTCCTCATTTTTAAAAAGCTCGAGTCCGGAGGCACCATCTGCACAATGCCTGACTTCATATCCCTGCATCTCGAGGTGATCGCGCGTGATGAAGTTCAGAGTTTCGTCGTCCTCTACATATAGGATCTTGGCCATAAGATTTCAATCTCTACTGCTAAAGTTAAAATACGATTTCCATTTCGGTGCCTTTATTGGGCTCACTTTTGACATGAATTTGCCATTTGTGTTGATCTACGATGCGTTTGCAATAGTGGAGTCCCAGGCCAAACCCCTTGACATCGTGGACATTACCTGTGGGCACACGAAAGAATTTTTTGAATAAATCGCGATGATGCTCATCTGCAATTCCGATGCCATTGTCCTTTATGCTCATGGATATTCTGTTGCCTTTCTGCCTTGTCGCTATCGTAATCTCCGGATCGTTCTTTCGATATTTGATCGCATTGTCGAGCAAGTTGTAAATCACATTTGCAAGATGCAACTTGTCTGCCTGAATGATGAGTGCCGTGTCTGTCAAATCGAGGTTTACGTGGACTCCACTTTGGCGCATTTCCAGCTCCTTGTTTGCCACAATCGTGCGTATCTTCTCATTCAGATCCACTTCTTCCAGGTTCAACCGGAACTGCGAATCATCCAGTTTTGCGATGCTCAACACTTTTTCCACGTGTTGATTTAACCGCTCATTCTGTTGTTTTATAATGGTTGCATACTTGGTAAGTCGTTCATTTTCAGAGACATTAGGACTTCCCAGGAGCACATCACTAGATACCTTGATAGATGAGATCGGTGTCTTGAACTCATGCGTCATATTATTGATAAAATCCCGTTGAAACTCCGAGAGGCGCTTCTGTCGCAACATCACATAGATCGCATAACTGAAGAAGACAAGTGCGATAATCGTGACAAAAGAAAATATGATGGTCAATTTGATATCCGCAAACAAAAACAAGCGCTGCGTTGGAAATTTTACACCGAAATAATAGATAAACTCGTCATACTGAGGCAAACGCTGATCCGTCGACGCACTAAATTCAGGATCCTCCACATTGCAATAATTACCGTAGAGCATTTCATCGCTGCCACAATCGTAGATCGCATACTCAAAATTGGTATGCACGCCAAGATTGCCAAACTCCTCGAGGAGATAGTACTCGAGCAAATTTGCATTGATGATATCGTTAAAGTTTACGACGTAGTAATTTGACGAAACCCGCTTGATCAATCCACTGGAAGGCAGAATCGTCCCGCTGTACTCAGCCATTGACTTTGCCACATTGAGCAGAGCAATGCTCACCGTCTGATGAAACTCCTTTTCGGCAGAATTCCAGTTCATCCTGAATAGCCAGATTTGCATCAACAGGATGCCCGAAATGGCTATCGCTCCCAGAATCACTACCAATCGAATCGACGAACTCTTCATATCGCATCGAAATTATGACTATCCATGATGTGTACTTCCACCTTAACAAGGTATTAACAGCCCTTTTGACTCTACAAAGAATAAGGCAAAATACTGCTTCTACAATTAGCATGAAACTGTACTTTTGCATTCTGGTAATGCAAAAACGCATATACATATCAATCCCGTTACTCCTTCTTGTAGTTGGAGCATTTGCACAGACGACAAATCCTTTTGATTTAAAGTGGAGGGGGAAGAAGTCTGAGCTTGTGGTGGTTGATTCCACAACTCATGACACCCAGGGCATTGTCGTGCCGATGACAAGCACACCAGAGGATTCCGCAAAAGGAAGCCTGACAGGTGTTGCGATCATCGATTCCGGGGGTGTTTCTGAAGTAGAGAATATGCCTGATAATGCACTATCAGAAACACCTATAGATACCGGGGCTCCTTCAGAAGAGTATATACCGGATGGTGTATTGGCGGCCAAACCAACTGATGAGATTTCAGGGCCCGATTCTTCACGTGATGATTCTGAACCCGGGGCGCCCTCTTCAGGCGCCACTGAACTCCCCTATCTGAATGAAAAAGCACCACAGGAGGTTGATCACGAAAATGTGG
>QMOR01000115.1 GCA_003648285.1 Bacteroidota bacterium | reverse complement strand
GCATTGAAGAACAATGCAGGGTCGGCAGACGGAGCAGCAGGACTGCTGGGGGCGCTCTCAAATTCGAAGCACAGCGGAGGCGGCCTACTTGACAACCTGGGAAGTATTCTGGGTGGAGGCGGAATCGATGACGATGTCATGGCGGACGGAGGCAAGATCCTTGGCCACGTTTTTGGCGGGCAGGAATCGAATGCTGCAGGTGTAATTAGCAAGGCCAGCGGGATTGATATGAATTCAGCAATGAGCATTCTGAAACTTGCGGGACCATTTATCATGAGCTATCTGGGAAAGAAGGTACTTGGCGGTGGTGTCTCTGACGGGAAAGGTCTTGGAGACATGCTGGGTGGTCTGCTGGGAGGAGGCTCAGGTGTTCAACAGCAGTTGGCATCTCAAATTCAAGGATTTGACAGCAATGACAGTACGATTGACGATATCGCAGGAATGATCTCCGGGAAAGGTGGTCAAAGTGGTGGCTTGGGCGGACTCCTTGGAGGAATGCTCAAGAATCTCTGATACCTAGAAATCCAGTCCCATGCTGAAGTGAAGGATTGGTTTGCTCACGCGATGCGTCTCGAGGCCCCAGCCGTAGTCAAGCTTGAGGAAGTAACCCAGTATCATTGTGCGCACACCGAATCCGTATCCGACGACAATGGGATTGCGATAATAGGTCACATCGACTTTGACAGTTGGTGGATTTGTGATGGTGAGCGTATTGAGCGGATTATCGCTGCTGAATGGATCTGAGCCATGCCATGCGGTACCGGCATCAATAAAACCGACAACCTGCATATTGCGTAAAAAGGAGGATTTGAACTTTTTCCTGGATAGATATCTCAGGAAAGGAACCCTTAATTCGGTGTTGATAAGCGCGACGGATGAGCCGTTTCTGGCATTGTATTTAAACCCACGCATATTGGCAGCGATAGTCTGGTATGCAAAATTCTTATCCCGGGGTACAGGTACGGTATTGTCAAATTCCGAAAACATCCAGTTTTCAACACCTCCCAAGTAGTGCAAAATGCGTTCGGAACCGAATGAAGTCGATGCATAAAAACGAGCTGCGAAGATGGAGTGTTTGTCAAGTCGTTGATAGTGTCGTGCATCGACGCCAAGCACGGTCATAAACCCATTCTTGAAGGTAATCGGCATATTTTCTTCGAAGAGGTTTAAATCGAATCGCTTGACAAGATCGACGAATACTTTATACCGCGTCCCATGCCGGTAGTTCACATCAAATTCAAGTGTGTTGTCAAAAATATACTCGATTTTAACACCTATCCGTTGCTGATCGTCGGTGGGACTCTCCAAAGTGGGGAAGTCAGTAGAGAGGTTGATGATCCTGTCGTTGCGGATCGTCCCCGAGACAAGTACGCTGCGGTATACATCGATCGGATATCGTGCGCTTGCCTGTGCAATGACCGTGACAACCTGGTCTTTGCGAGGACTGTAAATACCTCCCGGGACCGTATTTGTTTCGGTTTTTCGATAGAGCCCTAATTGCTTGTCGATGCGCTTTTTCTTATTATTAAAAACAATAAAATATTCACTGCCATTGAATGTGGTAGGGAAGCGCACACCGGCTTCAATGATATAATCCTCGAATAAATCCTGGACATTGGCCTTGATGAGAATACCGATTGGCGGGCTTTCATATCCCTGTTTTGTACCGGCATATGTATCGAGACTGCTAAAGAGCAGGCTATTGTCCAGGGTTGTTGTCACATGGTCAAGTCTGAACCTCAATCGATGAGCGATAGCTTTTGACGGTCTGTACTCAAGTACTTTTGTCGGGTCATAAGTGACAGGATCAGTATCGGTCACAGGAGTTGCCAAAAAGTCGACAATAGCCTCTGCCCCGGTATCTTTACTCTCCGTTTTATCCGCTGGACTGGTTTCAGGTACTTCGGGCTTCGAAAATTGTGATTGAAAGAGAAATCGCTCATCCACAACATCCAGTTCATCCCGATTCTTGGACTCTACTCCATCGACTATCAGGATATTCTCCTCCTGAGAAGGTTGAATAATGATAGGGTCAATTTTTTCCGGAAGGCTCTCAAGCAAAGTGTGTTTTGAATCTATGACCAGATATTCAAAAATACGGCCCGCGCCCGGTGCTGATGTATGATCGATAATGCTGCGATCATATTTTGTGATAAAGTCGTATGCTTTCTTCTCACTCAATGGCCCGGTCACGGCTTTGCGGTTCCAAACACCTGATTCATTGGTGAGGTAGATAACGCTGCTTCCTCCAATGGCGACCGGCTTTTTTTCATTGTCGTACGGTGTCTGCGTCAGGTTGAGCAGTTGCCAGCCAGTACTATCCGGAAACATGAAGTAGATGTCGAAGTTTTCAACGGGTAAGATCGTGTCCAGCTTCCGTTTCTTCAGCGCAAGGTTTGTCCGGTTTGACCGCCAAAGTATCCCCTTGTATCCGCCGAGCGTGTACACTCCTGCATCCAGATCATCGTAAAAATCCTCTGTAATCTGAAAAGTTTGGCGCGTAACGGGCGTGTATTTGTACAGATCCGAAAAGCCATCTTGCGAAGCGGCAAAGAGCAATGTATCGGTTGCCCAGTAGTCCATGCTGTAGATTCGGTCATATTCCGGATTAAGCGGGTGCGTCACCTCCACGTTTTCTACAAGATCGATTTGCGTAAGGTAGATGACATCGCGTTTTTCATATACTACAGAAAGAACATTGCCGTCCGGATGCCAGGCTGTGAGTGGGTAGTTGTAATCTGTCTCCTGGATGATATTGCGAATGCCGGTCTTCAGGATGCGCATTGTTTTGCCGCTTTCGAGTTCGCGTATATACAATTTGATCTTGCCGAGCTCATTGAGAGAATACGTCAGGTATTTCCCATTCGGGCTCAGGCTCAAGGCTCCAAATGTGAGATTACGCTTGTTGCGGATGTCCACCACAAGCTCGGCGTCATATGGATCGAGTGTATTTGCCTGGTCGGAATAACGACTCTCGTAAAATACCTGCCAATTGTCCTTTATCTGATCGATATCCGAGCCGATAACATAGAGAAAAGCATTTTCCAGGTTCCGATTGATACGGCTCAGGTAGAGCAAATTGGAAATCGAACTCTTTCCATAGGTCTGACCGATATAGTACCACATCGAATGGCCTGCAATCAGAGGATAATCCCGCGCGAGCCTGTCAAAGTCCTTATACCTACCCTTTGGATGCATGAAGATGTCCCGTAACCGGTTGTCAATATCCGAATTCCATTCATTGCCCATATAGGCGATCAATCCCTCCTTGAACCAATCGGGAAGATTGAGTAGGACAGCATTTTGGACTTTTTCCTGAAAGTTTGCACCATAGAGCATGGATTCAAGGTATATGGCGGCGATGCCCTGCCGAATGCTCTTCCGCAGCTTTTGATGATCACCATCGAAATAGACAAACATCTTGTTTCCCAGTATCCTCGTTCGACCCGTTTTGGAAGAAAAGAGCTCTTCTGACCCGATGTTGCTCTGCTTCATATCTGTCACATCGAGATAGACGATGATCTGGATCTTGTCGTTAAACCGGTGCTCGAGGACTTTTTGAATCATGTCATTATCGAGCTCCGCGAGTTGGATCACGGACTGCGCGACATTGCGTCCTTTGCCGTACCAGTATGTGACAAAGTTTGGTGTTTCATACATCCACCAGTTTTCAAAGTCGTCGTGATACTGCACGCGATTCTTTCCAAATTCCGTATAGATCGACTGTCCTGACAGGCAGGATACCGAAATAACGGAGATGAAAATGAGTATGATTCGCAGCATTCGTATCAACTTCGTTTACTAAAGATAACGACCAAAGAGGGGTCAGGGTGCGTTCGACAGTCTGGTTATCTACAGAAAAATTACGGTTTTTCGGTTAGAGTTGGGTGAAGGAGTTGTGAAATGTCGTTGGGATGCGTAGTTGGATGGGTGGTTGAATGGATGATTGGTGTTTTTTTAACCGCAAGGGCGCAAGGGGCGCTATTAATATGATGCTTATTTGAGGATTGGTGTTTAGTGATGGTGATTTTGGTTCATTTTTAACCGCAGGGACGCAAGGGTCGCAATGATAGCGTGTTAAACAAAAAAATCCGTGATCATCTTTAGCATCAGTATAATCCGCGTTCCATTACGTTTACTTTTACACCACAACACACATCCTGTATCAGAAGCACCAAACAGATGAAACTACACCGCTTTACGTTCAATGACTTTTCAGAGAATACATACATCCTGTCTGACGACACGGGCGAGTGCGCTATCATCGACCCGGGATGCAGCAACGATATCGAGAGAAAACAGCTCGATTCTTACATTTCGGACCAGGGCCTGAAGCCGACGATCCTCATAAACACGCATGGACATATTGACCATATCTACGGGCTCAATCACGTGCATGAGAAGTATGGGTTGGACTTACACATTCACGAAGGGGAGAAGGTAGTCATAGACATGGCACCGCAGATCGGGCAGATGTACGGTATCCCTTTTGAGCCGGTTGATGTACCCATGCACCATATTGATGAGACGATGAAGGTATCATTTGGCCATACGGAATTGGAAATATATTTCACACCGGGACACTCACCGGCGAGCGTATGTTTTTTTTATCGCGAGAGCAAACAGCTCATTGCCGGGGATGTTTTGTTTCAAGGCAGCATCGGACGAACGGATTTACCAGGTGGTGATTATGATACGCTGATCGGTAGTATTGTGGATAATTTATTTCCACTCGGAGATGAGGTCATTGTGTATCCGGGCCATGGTCCTGAGACGACGATTGGGGCTGAGCGGGCCAGTAATCCTTTTTTGTCTGGTATGAAGTGATGGGTTTTTAGTCTGAGGGTCTGGTTCGGAGAGAATTGATAGTTGACAATTGATAATTGAATCGCGATCCTGAGGGAGGGGTGTTGGTCACACGGGAAGTACTGCAAATGGAAATATATTTAATACAATAAAATCAAAATGAATTTATTCCCGGAGACTGATGCGTATATCGCTAAAGCCAATGCATTTGCTGTACCAATTCTGGAGCACTTGAGGCAATTGGTTCATGAAGAATGTCCTGATGCGAAGGAGGTGATTAAATGGGGTTTTCCATGTTTTGAATATAGAGGAATATTGTGCGCGATGGCTGCACATAAAGCGCATTGCAGTTTTTCATTTTGGAAAGGCTCTATTATGTCAGACCCGAAAGGCATTCTTGAATTCAGGGAGAAAACGGGCATGGGGCATTTGGGGAAAATTAAATCTCTTGAGGACTTACCTGATGAAGAAATATTTCGCAAGTATTTAAGAGAGGCTATTGAATTAAATAAGAAGGGGATTAAAATTCCAAAAAAGAAGGTGGTCAGAAAGGAGCTTCAAGTTCCGGATGATATGATGGCGGCTATCAAGTACAATAAGGGTGCGCTAGTGACGTTCGAAAAATTCAGTTATTCACATAAAAATGAATACGTCGAATGGATAACGGAGGCTAAGACAGAGAAGACGCGGAATAAGCGATTGGCCCAGGCGATCGAGTGGATGACGGAGGGAAAGGGTCGGAATTGGAAATACGTTCGATAGGTGCTTGACTTTGGGTAATTTTAATTGTTAAATGTTGAATTTATGCACATTTGATTATAGCGGAAAGCGATCCTCAGAGGGGTGCATTGTGCGCAGAAGCATTTGCGCGGGCGTAACAGGATTATAGCAAATGGCAAAATCAATACATCAACCATCAAAATCGCCGAAGCGCTATGTGGAATTAGTGACAAGATTGTATTCTTCGAAAGGAGATCCACTGACCGCAGAAGGGCAGGCACGCTATATGAAGGATCGGTTTCCGTATTACGGATTGAAAGCACCACAGTGGATGGCGATCATCAAGGATGTGTTTAAGGAACAGGGACTCTATCAAGGTGATCAGTTGAAGAGCTTCGTGCGCTTGTGTTTCGAAGAAGAGTGTCGAGAAATGCATTACACCGGTCTCCAGATGCTGGAAAAAAGGATCAAGAAACAGCCAACAGACTCGCTTGGTTTTCTCGAAGAGTTGGCACTTACGAATTCGTGGTGGGATACGGTGGATTGGATAAATAAGCTTGTCGGGATACACTTCAGACGGTTTCCTGACCTACAGGTTGCGACGGCGGAACGATGGATCGAGTCAGACAACAGATGGCTACAACGATTGGCGATGATACATCAACTGACATATAAGGAGCTAACAGATTGGAACCTGATGCAAAACATGATCTTACGGCGAGCTGATTCAGATGAGTTCTTCGTGCAAAAAGCAGTAGGTTGGGCATTGAGACAGTACTCGAAGACAAACGGACCAGCTGTAGTTAGTTTTGTTCAGGAGAACCGTGATAATCTCGCCTCGCTTTCCAGGCGAGAGGCTTTAAAATGGCTCAACTCTAAACGATGAGTGGCCATTCACATTGAGCAATAGAAAATGGTGAGAACTAATAGAGAAAAGGCCATAAAAACGATCTATCTCAGCATTCTTGGGAATGCCTTGCTTGCTTTAGCTAAAGCAGTGACGGGAATTTTTGGAAACTCTTTTGCCTTAATTGCCGATGCAATTGAATCGACGACTGATGTATTTGCTTCAATATTGGTACTGTTGGGCTTACGTTATTCGACCAAACCGGCTGATGAAAACCACCCGTACGGTCATGGGAAGGCAGAGCCCCTGGTGACGTTTATTGTAGTTGGATTTTTGGTTGTATCGGCAACGATAATTGCCTATCAGAGCATCCAGAACATTCAGACGACGCATGAAGTGCCTAAAGGATATACATTAATCGTATTGGCAATTATTGTTATTGTTAAGGAAGTATTTTACAGGATTGTTTCGAAGAGGAGTGATGAAATCCAAAGCACCTCACTAAAAGCCGATGCATGGCACCATAGAAGTGATGCGATTACATCAGGAATGGTCTTCATTGGAATTTCTATTGCCATTTTCATGGGTGAGGGATATGAATCTGCCGACGATTGGGCAGCACTGCTAGCCTCGGGAGTGATCTTGTTTAACGCATACTTAATATTCCGCCCGGCCTTGGGAGAAATTATGGATGAGCATCTATATGATGGACTGATTTTGGAGATCAGGAAGGAGGCCAGAATGGTCGATGGGGTGGTGGGCACTGAAAAGTGTCTGGTCCGTAAGGCAGGATTGTCGTTTCACGTCGACCTTCACTTGATCGTGAATGGCGATATTAGCGTAAGAGAAGGACATGAAATTGCGCATAGATTAAAGAGAGTCCTTCAAAATAAATTTCCTGAAATATCTGATATCTTGATGCACGTAGAGCCAGATAGTTAAATGAAAAATAACGCAAAAACTCATATTCTTATCATCGGAGCCGGACCAGCAGGACTGGCTATGGCAGGGAGACTTCGGAAAGCCGGAATAAAATTCGATATCATTGAAAAAAGCGACAATGTCGGAAACAGGTGGCGGCATCACTATGACAGATTGCACCTACATTCTGTGAAGCGACTTTCGAATCTTCCGCATCTGCTTTTTCCTGATAGTTATCCCGTATACGTGCCAAGGGAAAAGTTTGTCGAATATCTCGAGAGCTATGCGGAGGAATTTAACATTGAGCCCGAGTTTGGAGTATCTGTCAATCATATCAGTAAATCGGATGATGGGAGTTGGATTGTCGAAACCTCAACTGGGACACGGTCTGCCGGTAGGGTAATCATAGCAACTGGCGTAAATAACAAGCCCAAATTTCCTGGCTGGGAAGGAAGAGAAGAGTATACAGGAACCATCACACATAGTGTTGATTACAAAAACCCGAAGGCCTTCCTCAATTCCCGAACACTTGTGGTTGGGATGGGTAATACCGGTGCTGAAGTAGCACTGGATCTCAGTGAACACGGCGTCGAGACATTTCTTTCTGCCAGAGGCGCACTAAATATTGTTCCACGGGACCTGAATGGCAAACCTGTGCAAGAGACCGCTTTGATACTCGATAAGTTTCCTTTGGGATTTGGCGAATGGCTGGGAGCCAAAATTCAAGGGATTTATTTTGGCAACCTGAAGAAGTACGGAATAGAGAAATCTAAAATGCGTCCGGCCGTACAGTTGAAAACAACAGGAAAAACACCTGTTATTGATATTGGAACAGTAAGGGCAATTAAAGAGGGAAAGATCAAAATTGTCGGAGAGGTAGACAAATTTGATAATTTAGGAGTGGTCATCAAGGGTGGTGAAAATCTGGATGTAGATCACATCATATTTGCAACCGGCTATGACTCTTGCCTGGATGACCTGATTGAAAATATGTCAGAATTTAAGGATGACCTTGGCTATCCGAAGGGAGCGGTGGGTACAGAATTTCACAAAGGATTATACTTCGTGGGGTTTAATAATTATGAATTGGGAGGAATACTTGGGACGATCTATTCTGACTCAGAAACAGTTATGAATGCTCTCACGTCAGAGTACTTACTATCTTCGCGTCATGAAATTTGATGAGTTTGGACTAGATGAGGGGATTTTAGAGGCCCTGTCATACATGGGTTTTGAGAAAGCGACACCTATTCAGGAGATGGCACTCCCCATTATCATGGGAGGAAAGGACCTGATTGCCTCTGCACAGACAGGGACTGGCAAGACCGCGGCATTTATCCTCCCGGTAATGAACAATGCCATACACAATGATCATTCAGGGACGCATACTTTGGTGGTAGTGCCGACCCGGGAGCTGGCAATCCAGATCGATCAACAGATTCAGGGATTTGCATACTTCACGCATGTCGAGTCTATCGCAATCTACGGTGGTGGCGGCGGAATGGACTTTGATCAGGAGAAGAAAGCCCTGACAACAGGGGCTCCCATCATTGTGGCAACTCCTGGCAAGTTGATTTCTCATTTGAATATGGGATATGTCAAGTTTGGTACGGTACAAACACTCATACTTGACGAGGCGGATCGCATGCTCGACATCGGATTTTATGATGATATCATGAAGATTGCGTCGTTTTTGCCAAAAGAGAGGCAGACGCTAATGTTTAGTGCGACCATGCCACCAAAAATTGTCCAACTTTCGAATAAAATACTCTCGAACCCCGAACGCATTAGTATCGCCATGTCGAAGCCGGCAGAAGGCGTTTTGC
>QMOR01000114.1 GCA_003648285.1 Bacteroidota bacterium | reverse complement strand
GGATCGCGTTTTCGGCAAGTGCTTGACGACCACGACCTCTTTAAATGATGCTACAGCCCCAATTGTCGCCCTCACCTCCTGTACGATTTCATGCTGCAAAACATTGTGATCAATCGTTTCGCCTGCCTTCAAAACGACGAGACCCATGGGCTTCTCACCCTTCAGATCGCAGTGTACTCCAAATACGGCGCATTCCGCAACCGACGGATGTGACGCTACGATTTCTTCCATATCCGCGGTCGACAGTCTGTGTCCAGCGACGTTGATGATATCGTCGATTCGACCGGTGATAAAGACATAGCCATCCTCGTCTTTATACCCTCCGTCACCCGAAAAATAGTATCCTTCAAACTGACTCAGATATGTTTCCTGAAATTTTGCAGGGTCGCGCCAAAGCCCGAGCATGTTGCCCGGAGGCAGTGGCAACTTAACGGCTACATAGCCTTCATTTCCGGATGTGAGTAGCTTCCCGGATGCATCCAGAATCCGGATGTCATATCCGCATACGGGCAGGGTAGCTGATCCGGGTTTTACAGGCTGCAGTCCGAATCCCGCCATGTTTGCGATCATCGGCCAGCCCGACTCTGTTTGCCACCAGTGATCAATGACCGGTACTTGCAGTTGTTCTTCAGCCCATGCCAGGGTTGCCGCATCACATCGTTCTCCTGCCAGGAAGAGGTATCGCAGTCCGGAGAGGTCGTACTTTTTGGTAAAATCCCCCTTCGGATCCTCTCTTTTGATCGCCCGGATGGCAGTTGGTGCCGTAAACATGACCTTTACCTTGTGCTCGTCTATTACGCGCCAGAATGTAGAGGCGTCCGGGGTCTTTACTGGTTTGCCTTCCAGTAGGATCGTTGTGTTTCTGTTGAGTAGTGGACCGTATACAATATAGCTGTGGCCGACGACCCAGCCGATATCACTCGCGGCCCAGAATGTTTCGCCTTCGTCAATCCCGTAGATGTTTTTCATTGAAAATTTTAGAGCAACGGCATGCCCGCCATTATCCCGGATGACGCCTTTGGGTTTGCCTGTGGTGCCTGATGTGTAGAGGATGTAAAGAGGGTCTGTGGCTTCTACTTCGACAGGGGCCGCATGCTGTGAGTTTGCGACGAGCTCCGTGTAATCAATATCGTAGGGCTTATGCGGGATGTCAATATTCTGTTCTCTGTCAAACAAAATGACGTGACTGGGTTTGTGTGTAGATTCTTCAATGGCGGCGTCTATAATCGGCTTGTATTCGATGATTTTGCTGACCTCAATACCGTTTGAAGCAGTGATAATCACCTTGGCCTCGCTATCCTCGATTCTGATTGCCAGTTCGTGTGGTGCAAATCCACCAAATACAACTGAATGGATCGCTCCGAGACGTGCACAGGCGAGCATGGCGTAAATGGCCTGAGGAATCATAGGCATGTATATCAGCACCGTATCTCCTTTTTTGACACCGAGGGTCTTAAGCCCACCCGCGAGTCTTGATACTTCCTCAAGTAGTTTATAATAGCTGATGTGTTCGATCGTTTGCGTCACCGGTGAGTCATAGATGACAGCCGTCTGTCTACCGTAACCATTGATGATGTGCTTATCAACACATAAAAAACATGTATTCAGTTTGCCACCTTTGAACCACTCGTGATAGCCGTTATTGTTTTTCGAAAGTATAGATGCCGGTTGCCGGTACCATTCTATTGATTTTGACTCTTTGCCCCAAAATTTTTCGGGCGTCTGAATGCTGGACTGATAGAAATCATTAAAGTTCATAGCTGTTGGTTTGTGTGTTGCCCACAATGAGAAAATGGCATGTGAAAGTGTCCTGAAAGGAGGCTTCCACTTCGAATTGAACCACGATTTTCACTATCCCGATTCATGCTTGTCTGGTTTAACGGGTGATCTCCCGAAAGGGGAATTTGACTTAAATCTGCTTGATTTACTGTGAGCCAGATCACTTGAGCGAGTGATTTGCAAGACCTGCGGGATATCACGAGCGTCTTTGCAAAATGAGGCAGGTGTCTCTGGGCCTGGAGCAGTATAACATTTTAAGTAATTCGATCCATCCGGACCATGTCTTCTACGAAATAATGCATAATTTTAAATAATGGCAGCATTAACTACAAAGAGGAAGGGTGTACTGATGCGTATACTCATTGGACTCATTGTGACGATACTTCTGATAATTGTATTGTTTCAGTCTTTCGGCATCGAGTATACCAGAACGTATCTTGTCAAGAAGGTACACAGTGAGACCAATGGCAGGTATGTACTTGTTTTGAATGAGCTCGACTTCACCGTACTTGGGGGGACAGCGCATTTGCATGGTATGGAGTTTAAGCGCGACACAGCTATAGATGCTTACGTCGGCGAATTGTTGCTGGACAAATTTGATATCCATGCAAAATTCACTTCACTGGATGTGACCTCGTTTAAGTTTTTCCGATTTGTCTTTTTCAATAGAATAAATGTATCTGATTTAAGACTTCTTGACCCATACGTGACAATTACCAAGAACAGGGATTATGTTGAAGAGGAAGATGCGCGTAGCGGGGATTCTGAAACGTTTTCTGCAATTCCGGAAAATACACCAGCGGAGCTGGCTGACAGCGCGGCATTACAAGAACTCCATGAGGCGACGAGGGAGTTTTTCCCACCAATCTCAGTTGACAATCTGAGCATTTTGGGTGGGTCGTTTGCCTTTTTCGGAGGTGTGGTGGATTACCCTATTCAAAAGGCAGACGGACTTAATCTGCAGCTAAAGGGTATTTACTATGAAGATGGTAAGAGAATTTATACCGCAGAGGATCTGAGTTTTGAAGTTGATAGTGCATCTACACTTGTGAGCCAAAATATGGCGAAGCTGAGCTTCAAAGGGTTGCATGTATCGACCAGCGCCATACATATAGACCGATTACATTATTGGAATGTGATCAGCCCGGCAGAGGTTAACCGGATCAAGGGATTTCGTGCTTCGTGGCTCAATATTGGAGTGAATGATATTGACTTGCCGTTCGTGGATGTGGAAAAAATGATTGAGGACAGTTCTATTCTGATTCCGATGCTTTCCATTGACAAAGTCAATCTGCATTTTTTTAAACATAAATATGAGAAGAGGATAAATCCGGATTATAAGGCGTTGCCACAAGAGCTGATCCGCGGCATTCCGTTTCGGTTTGCACTCGACTCACTCGTGGTTAAAAACGCATCGCTATTAATTGAAATGCTGGCTGTTGATGCAGCACTCCCCGGTCAGCTCACCCTGGACACGTCCAGGTTGACACTTACCAACGTGACCAATATTCCATCGCGCATAAAGGTCGATTCCGTGATGGAATTGAATTTGACAACAAAATTGATGCGCGAAGCGCCAGCCAGTGTTAACTTCAAATTTGATTTGAGTTCAGACGATCTGGGATACAATACAATATTGCAAGCGGGTCCGATGAGAGCAGACCTCCTTAATGACCTTATAGGAAGTCAGGTGTTTATTGAATTTCGGAGTGGATATATTGATCGGATAGATCTCAGATATCATGGGAACAAACGCGCGAATGTGGGTAGGATGGACTTTGAATACACAAACCTGAGAATGCGCAAGCTTGAGAATGCAGAGCAGTATATGGAAGATCAGCCGAAGGGGGGAGTTCTGTCGAGCGTTGCAAATGTTATTATTCCAAAAAATAATACGCCCGATATGAAGAAGTACTTCCAGGGCCTGGTGTATTATGAGAGAGAGTACAACAGAGACTTCATTCATGGGATGATCATGTCTTTGGTTTCCGGAATGATGTCAACACTTGGCCTTGGCATTCAAAATGAAGAAAAAGTTCAGAAAAAACTGAATGCTCTGAATGATCAAAGTATGCAGGAGTCGGCGGAACTCGCACAACGAAAGGCCGATCAGGCTGATCAGGATCGTGTAAATGACTGGGAGAAGAAGAAGCGGCAGAAAAAGAAAGAGGAAGACAAGGCGGAGAGGAAAGCAAAGAAGAAGGACGAAGGGGAGAAGAATGCCAAAAAGAAAAACAAGGATAACGGGCGCTAGAAGATGACCCGTACTCAGGACCTGGAACACCGGATGTCATGTGATATTCCTGAGCAGGATTGCAATTTTAGGGGAGTTGACGCTGATCAGAATACAGCGATGTAGATTGCGAAAACAGCCACTATTAATATAATCCCAAGGATATTAAACCAGATTCCCGCCCGCATCATTTGTTGGATCGAAACATAACCCGTTCCGAAAATAATCGTCTGTGTAGGTGAAGCGATAGGCATCATGAATGCACAACTGGCCGACAAGGTCGCCGGAATCATGATGAGCTTCGGGTCTATGGCCATGGCAATCGCACCGGTTGCCAGGATGGGTAATATTAAATTTGTAATTGCGGTATTCGAAGTCAGTTCGGTAATGAATGTGACTGCTATCGCCACAAAAATGATCAGGGCCAAAGGCGCCATTGGGGGGATGTTCTTGAATGCACCCTCGAGTAGTACCGATAGTCCCGACGCTTCAAATCCTCCGGCTATGGCAAATCCACCACCAAATAAAAGGATGATGCCCCAGGGGATATCTCTTGATCTCTTCCAGGATAAAAGCGGGCCTTTGTCCTTCTTGTACGAAGGGACCAGAAACAAAAGGATAGCGGCTAAAATGGCCACCGCAGGGTCTGTCATATACTCCAGCCCCAATAGTGATCGCCAACCGTGAACAGTAAGACTGTCACTGATTATGATGTCGGAACCGGTGATCCAAAGTATCACTGCAGAAAGGAAGATCAGCCCACTCGCCATCTCATCTCTGCTGATCGGACCCAATGCTCGGATTTGTTCCTCTATGGTGTCTTCTCCCGTAAAGAGCTCAGTCTTTGGAAACCTGAAAATCCAGTGGGTAAGGATATACCACCCGATAAACATAAACGTGGCACTCAAAGGCAGCCCGATCATCATCCATTCTAGAAATCCGATTGCAGCCTTGTCAGGGAAGAGTTGGGTGTACATCTCGAGGAAAATCAGGTTTGGCGGAGTGCCTATGAGTGTAGCCATCCCTCCGATGTCGGCGGCATAGGCAATGCCCAACATAAAACAGACCCCAAATTTTCGTATCATTTCCTTATCGGGACCTTCTGCTTTTATGCCCTCCAGAACCGATAGCGCAATGGGTACAAGCACCATCACCGCGGCCGTATTCGAAATCCACATGCTCAGTAACCCGCTTGCGAGCATAAAGCCCAGAACCAGTTGCCTTGGCTGACTGCCAATCCAGTGTACGATGCGGAGCGCAAGCCTCTTGTGCAGTCCGGTCTCCTGAAGTCCAAGCGCGAGAATGAACCCACCGAGAAAAAGGAAGATAATAGGCCTGCCATAAAACGTGCTGACACTACCGATGTCGCTAACGTCAAACATTGGGAAAAAGACAATCGGAATCAGCGCAGTGACTGGTATGGGGATCACCTCAAAGATCCACCAGATCGCCATGAGCATGACGATTGCTGCCACATAGGGCGCTTCCGGAAATTGTTCTCCCGGTACATAGGCAAATGTCACCAGACTCAGTACAATGCCAAAAATGCCATGTACGAGACTGCTTTGCCACCACTTTTTTGAATCGCGGTTATCTGTGAATCCCATTGGTCAAGTTCCTCAAGATGTAAAAGGTAAGTATGTCATCGAACATATTAGATGATCTGAATCATGGCGACGTGATCAGGGATGTTCCAAGTGCGTACGTAGACAGGGGGGAGCGACAGTGTGGCACACCTTAAGGTGTGCCACACCCTCAGATTGTCGGATTTTGAGAGTTATCGAGTAGGAATTGTCAACTTTACCTTCCATAAAACCCAAACTCATGGAGAATCAAAATTGCGACGGAAGAAACAGAAAGGATATTCACATAGGACAGGAAGTTGAAATCGTTCAAAAGAGGGATCAACGTTCGGGCGAGTTGACCGGGGGGGTAGTAAAACGAATTCTCACTAAATCGCCAAATCACTCACATGGAATAAAGGTACTGTTGGAGACTGGGGAGGTGGGACGTGTGAAAAAATGCTAATTTGACCAAGATTCCACTCCTTTATTGGCTATGAGATTAAACAATACCTAAACATTTCGAAATGAAGTACCTCATCACATTACTGATTGCGTTTTGCACACTGACGTCAATTGCACAAACGAAGTCAAATCAAACATCTCCGGTACTTACGGAAGGTATAGCAGCCGAAGAAGGGATGTCGGAAGAGAGATTGGCACGTATCGACGCCATGTGCATTGAGGCTGTGCGAGATGGTGATATTCCCGGAGTTGTTGCATTGGTGGCGAGAAACGGAAAGATTGTCTACCACAAGGCATTTGGTTTCGCCGATAATGTATCAAAACGGAATATGAAAGTCGATGATATATTTCGGATTGCGTCTCAAACGAAAGCAATTACCGCCACAGCTGTGATGATGCTTTGGGAAGAGGGGATGTTCAGACTGGATGATCCGATTTCTAAATATATCCCCGAGTTTGAAAATATGGAGGTGCTGGATTCATTAATTGAGAAAGACACCACATATCTCGCGACACCCGTCGATAAAAAAATCACGATCCGACACCTTATCACGCATACTTCGGGGATTGGGTATGGTGTGATCGATGGGGATGAGCGCATCAGGAAAATTTATGATAAAGCAGGGATGACTGATCTGTTTACGACCAAGGGTACTAAAATAGAAGACGTTGTGAAAAAACTTGCGAAGCTGCCATTGCATCATAACCCGGGAGAGGACTTTACCTATAGTTTGGGGCTGGACGTACTTGGCTATTTTATTGAAGTTGTATCTGGCATGCCATTAGATGAATTTTTCCGTACACGCATATTTGATCCACTCGGAATGGATGATACATGGTTTTATTTACCTGAATCAAAGTACGGTAGATTGGTTTCAGTACAGGAAAAGAAGGATGAAAAATGGAATAAGTATCCAGCGACATTTTACGATCCTGACTATCCGATCAAAGGGGAAGGGAGCTTCTTTTCAGGCGGGGCAGGTCTGTCCAGTACGGCAAAAGACTATGCCACATTTCTTCAGATGTACCTGAACGGGGGTGAGTTGAATGGTGTCCGGATATTAAGCAGAACGACGGTGCAGGCCATCATGGGCAACCAGATTGGAGATATTTGGGGAGACGCAGGCAGGTATTACGGACTGGCATTTGCCGTGATAAATCAAAAGGGCCAGGATAAAGGAGGGCAGGGGAGTATAGGCACCTTTTCCTGGGGAGGATACTTCAACACAATGTACTTTGCAGATCCGCAGGAGCAGATCATTGGCATATTAATGAAGCAAACCCAGGGGCCGGTATCTGATGACACCGGGTGGCAGTTCCAGCAGTTGGTGTGGCAGGCGGTGGATGACTGATTCTGATTTATCCCGGGACGTACTTTCGCGTTGGTAATACCTGAGTTTCTTTAATTATAAACGAGAAGGCCAGCTCACGAATAAGCGATTAGTCTTTCGAAAAGGGGAAATCAGCATTAAGCAAGAGTCGTCTGGAGATGAGCTTTAAAGGAGAGGGCGGGCCGATGAGGGATCGTGAATTGTCTTTTCTGATCAGTGGGTCTATAGACATTACGTTAAGTCAATAGATCCACCAACCTCTTATCAAATACCATTTTACTGACATCGATGATCTCGATGCGATCCTCTAAGTTACTTCGCAATGGATTTAGCAGGACAGTACGATCGAGAGGATTGACACGCGAAGGAAGGATGATGACATCTCTGTTTGTTAGTTTTTGGGCGCACCAATTCTGAACAGTACCACTGTAGCGATCGGCGTTCCATTCCATAGGCAGGCTTTCAGCTTTAAATTCCTCGATATCAAGTCCGTCATCATCGAACTGAAAAAGGGTCTGGTAGAATAAAGGCCAGATGTCACCTTTGAGGTTTGCTGCGAGACATTCGAGATACGGCAGACTGGGGTTAAAGCAAGCGTAAACTGCTGCTACACCAACAGGATTGTAGCGCCCACCATACAGTTTTGCACCCGTTCCATCAAGTGTCCGGGCCCATTGAAATGTTGAATACCGGTAAAGTCTCATGCAAGGATCCCGTGCTCTATCCTGCCCAACTCATCAGCTACTTTTCCACAGCCGAGTATCGTGTCAAGAAGCTGCCTGGGGTCTGTGGCCAGTGTAGGACTATACGAAGAAAGCCATGTATTGAGCTTGTCGGGATCCCCAAATACGGCGATACCCTGTGCGTATATACGTAAAATGGATAGCAGTCTCTCACTGTAGGACCTGTCGACATTGTCATTGTCTTGCTTCTGAGCAATCCCTCGCCAGGTATGTGCAAAAATCCGCTCATACTCCTTGATGCTCACCCCCATGACTCGCTTGAGCTCCTTGTATGCAATCGCTGGATACATAATATGGCTTAGGTGAATGACATTATCATCATTGCTAAGAAACTCATAAACTTCTTCCAGATTTTCCTGCGATTTCGGTTTGTGCATAATACGCAGACGCGAAGCGCGACTGTCAACTAATCTCATGACATTGAGAAAATCTGTACTCGATTTTGTGATTGCGTTTTTAGCAGGCATATTTGGAAATATTTCTTATAATATATAAAAGTAGCGAAAATATTCCGATAATGCAATTTTTTCCACAAAATAGATCACTCTGAAGCCAGCTTGTTAACACGTACATTTTCAAGCTCAATTCGGGAAAGTTCCTTGAGCTCTCCACGCTTGTAGGCCTCAAAAATCCCGTGCAAGTCAGTCGATTTATTGATGGGCTTATAATTGATATAATCCTGAACGGTCAATCCATTGACTTTCCGCCGGTTGATAGCTTGTCTGAATCGCACACCTTTATCGCCTGTGATATAGTCATAAGCGAAGTAGTCCAGGGTGAAATTATTTTCATCAAACCAGTAAAGAAAATTATCGTCGTGATCCACACCTCCACCTTCTTTTCTGAACTGGACCTCCACCTCGTGATAGCTCTTGCCATTGATTTCTCTCAGGCCATTGTAGGTCTTAATCACGGCGGGGTCATTGAGTCGATATGGCAGGAAGGCAAAATAGAGGACAGAGTTGACAGAATTGGAATAGCGTTGTGTCCAGGTACTATCCAGATCTACCTCTTCATTGTCAATTGAACGC
>QMOR01000113.1 GCA_003648285.1 Bacteroidota bacterium | reverse complement strand
GGGCGTACGAGAAACCATATTACAAGCACGATTGCTGCGGCGCTGAAGAAGGTTATTATTGATTTTGTGTTGATTTGTGGCATTTAGTTGGGTACTTTCGAAATGACTGGGCTTAATAGAACACGGATGACGCGGATTTGACGGATTTTCACGGATTTCTTTAATTCTTTATTCAGACGACGTGAAGCCATCTATAATCCCACCTTAACATCACGCATCCTGAATCCCGAATCTCGCATCCCACATCCCGCATCCCGAATCAATAACTCAAAAGCCAATCAACCATCTCCCCAACCTTGGCTTCCGATGGGATCATCGTTCTCTCAAGCGTATTATTGAGTGGAATGGCTGGCATATCCTCTGCTCCAATCACGCGAACGGGTGCATCGAGATCCTCAAAACAGTTTTCCTGGATCATCGCAGCAAGGCTTTGAGCGAATGAATTGGAAACCGGCTCTTCTGTCACAACCAGAACTCTGTTATTGCGCCTGGCGACCTCAAACATCAGATCTTTGTCCAACGGATGCAATGTCCTCAGATCGAGCACTTCCACGCGACCTGGAAACTTTTTTGCTGCACCGAAAGCCCAGTGTACACCCATGCCGTACGTGACAATTGCCACAGTGGCATCGTCTGGATTTGCTTCTGTCTCCAGGACAATACGTCCTTTTCCCAATGGGATCACATAGTCAGAATCGGGTTCAATATTACCTGCAGCCTCGGTCCCTGGAATTTTTGACCAGTAAAGCCCCTTGTGCTCAAACATCACCACAGGATTCGGATCGTAATATGCGGCCTTCATGAGTCCTTTCAGATCGGCACCATTGCTTGGGTATACCACTTTGATTCCGCGAATATTGCACACAACGGACTCGACACTTGATGAATGGTACGGGCCACCGCTGCCATATGCTCCTATAGGCACACGCAAGATCATGCTCACTGGCCATTTCCCATTTGAGAGATAACATGAGCGACTCACTTCTGTAAATAACTGATTGAGACCTGGCCAGATATAATCTGCAAACTGAACTTCGACAATTGGCTTGAGGCCCACTGCCGACATGCCTACTGTGCTTCCTATGATAAATGCCTCCTGGATGGGCGTATTGAACACGCGATCGTGACCAAATTTTTGTGCTAATGTTGCGGCTTCGCGAAATACTCCACCGAGTCTGCCTCCGACATCCTGTCCATAAAACACGCAGTTGATGTTTTCCTCCATGATCTCCTGAATCGCAAACAGTGCACAGTCGACCATGACTTTTTCTACTCCATCGGCCGGACGGCGCTCGCCAGCTTCTTCAGTGATTGGGGTTGGCGCAAAGTCATGTGTGAACAGATCCTCGGGTTTCGGATCCTCTGCCTGTCTCGCCCGGTCCAGATCCACAGCTACCAGCTTCTCACATTCTTTCTCAATCTTAACCAGTTGCTTGTCACTAAAATCGTGCATGCGCAAGACTTCGCGGAGGATTGGGTATGGATCGCGGCTTCTATGCTCTTCGAGATCGTCCCGGTACCAATTCATTCTCACACCAGATGTATGATGATTGAGCAACGGGACAACTGCATGCAACAGTATTGGCCGCCGCTCGGTCCGGATTACATTCAGGGCATATTCGACTGCCTCATAGCATGCGACAAAATCGCTGCCATTCACCTTGATCCCCTCTATCCCATGAAATCCCTCAATATATTCTGACGCATCATTGGCGCGAAACTCTTTGGCACTTGCTGAAATATCCCAGCCATTGTCCTCCACGAGATAAAGGATTGGCAGCTGCTTGAGTGCCGCCATCTGAAAGGCTTCTGACACCTCGCCCTCTGTAATCGAAGCATCTCCGAAACAACAGACAGCAACTGGTTTCTCCTCATCTGGATGCTGATCGATATCACGGGTTTCCTTGTACTGCATGCCCATCGCCACACCTGTCGTGGGGATCGCCTGCATACCAGTCGCACTCGTTTGCGTCGGAATCTTTGGTTTATCATCATCTCTCAGACTCGGATGCCCATAATACAGCCTCCCTGCAGAAAACCGATCCTCCTTTTTCGCCAACAACTGCAGCATGAGGTCGTACGGCGTCAATCCGATAGACAGTAACAATGCTTCGTCCCGATAATATGGAGCTACAAAATCCTGGGGATTGAGCTGCAAACCCACGGCAATCTGGATTGCCTCATGTCCGCGCGATGTGGCGTGCACGTATTTCTTTACCTCATCAAAGTTGGCATCATAGAGTTCAGTCATGCTCTTGGCTGTTGCCATTAGACGAAATGCCTTTTTCAGCACTGACTTGTCGACTCCCTTTTCGATCACGTTGGTTGTTTTCCTGTTACTCATTGGCGAACAGCGAATTTACCTCTATAAGCGTCAGGAAACAACGAAAGTTCTAAGATTTCGCCTTTATTTTGGCTATTGCGCTTTTCGTAAAATCACTTAGCACTAATCTACCGCTTATCTCTGCCCGCGACTCGAGCAACGTATCCCAATTCTCAGCACCTGCCCAGAAAATCCGCTTCAATTCACCTAAGGCATCCGGGCTCATAGATGCCAGTTGCGATGAGAATATTGCCAGCCGCTCGTCCAACTCCGATGTACTTTCCAATACCTCGGCGTACAATCCATGATCCTTTGCCCATTGCGCAGTCTGCCATTCGGTGGCATTGATCGCCAACTGGCTGAATGCCGAGAGGCCTGTTTTTCTCTCGACAGCCGGTCCTACTACGAATGGTCCTATCCCCAGGGCTAATTCGCTCAGTTTGATACTGGCGTACTTTGTGGCGAGGCAATAATCTACTGCTGCAGCGATACCGACTCCACCCCCGACTGCTTTGCCTTGTACCCGGCCGATAATCAGCTTGGGGTTCTTCCGGCATGCATTGATCACATTGGCGAAGCCCATAAAGAATTTCTTTCCTTCTTCGAAGTTGTTGATGGCTGCCAGTTCGTCGAAGCTGGCGCCGGCGCAGAATGTGCGGTCGCCGGCTGATTGGAGGATGATGATTGTTGAGTCTTTGTTTTCGCCTGCGGCGTTGATGGCTGCGGTTAGGGATTTTAGTTGGTGACCGGGCATTGAGTTGTGGGCCGGATGGGAGAATGTGATGGTGGTTACGTTGTTATTTGTTGTTGTAACTACAGTTCCTTGCATTTTATATTGGATTTTGATAGCACACAGATAAGACGGATGGGACGGATTTTCACGGGTTTTCCATGTCGAATATTTTCCTTTTAAATTGGGGTTTTGTTCCGAAGTTAAGTAACAATCCGACTTCTATTTCGGTAGCTTTTAAGTAGTTTATTAATTGGCATTCGTGCTCTTCTTTCAATGATGTAGCTGCTTTTAATTCTATTATCACTAGATTTTCTACAATAATGTCTGCAAAATATTGACCAACGGTATCGCCCCGATAAAAAACCTTTATTGGTTGTTGAGATACACAGTTCAACCCTTTTCTTTTGAGCTCGGCAAGCATTGCTCTTTCATATACTTTCTCAAGAAACCCAAATCCCAGATCATTATAAACCTCATAAAAACAAGTGAGAATCTTTCCGGTAAGATAACGGCATTTCATACAAATAAATTTATCCGTGAAAATCCGTCAAATCCGTCAGACCCGTGTGCTATTAAGTCTCAAATAACGATAATCTACCGCTTCTTAACCATCGTCAATATCGTAGCAATCGCCACCGTCTCCCCCTCATCATCATACACATCCACCAAAAACTTTACAATCCCCTTCTCGACATCCTCATCATCCTTCTTCTCCTGACTAATCTTCTCCTTGACAGTAAGCCGGACACCAATCGTCATACCCGCATACACCGGCTTCGTAAATCTACACTCCTCCAATCCGTAATTCAATAATACCGGCCCCTTTCCGGGATCCACAAATAATCCCGCTGCAGCCGACAAAATAAAATATCCATGTGCAACACGCTTTTCAAAAATGGTGCCTTCCAAGCTCGTCTCATCAGTATGCGCATAAAAATGATCCCAGCTGACATTGGCAAAATTAATAATGTCGGCTTCGGTGATCGTGCGCTTGTGTGTGTGGACAGTTTCGCCGACGACGAGATCTTCGAAATGTTTTCTGAAGACATGCTGACCGGGATCTTTATATTCTCCTCCGACCTGGTATTGATTTGTGACTTCGGTGAGCGTGGTCGGTGAACCCTGGATCGCACAGCGCTGCATATAGTGCATCACGCCACGCATGCCCCCCATCTCCTCGCCTCCGCCGGCGCGTCCCGGGCCTCCGTGTGTGAGCAAAGGCAATGGTGATCCGTGACCGGTACTTTCGCCGGCACAATCGCGATTGAGTATGAGGATACGACCGTGATGACTGGCAGCTCCAAGTGTGAAGTCACGGGCTATCTGATTATCGTAAGTGACGATCGACGCGCAAAGTGAGCCTTTACCCAAGTTGGCAAGTTCGATGGCCTCATCGAGGTTCTTGTAAGGCATCACTGTACTGACCGGACCGAAGGCCTCGATCTCGTGTGCTGATGTATTGTTGAATGGGTCTTCTTGTAATAATAAGGTTGGAGACATAAAGGCACCAAGTTCTCTATCGCCGCCGATGATATCGTATTCGTCTGTGCCACCGTAGATGACTTTTGAATCGCGAAGGAGCATTTCGATTCTTTCGCGCACTTCTTCGACTTGCTCCTTTCCGGCAAGCGATCCCATGCGTACACCCTCCATCTGAGGATCGCCTATTGTCGTTTTGGCAAGTGCTTTTCCCAGAGCGATCTGGATGTCTTCGACCATATTTTCCGGTACTATGACGCGGCGGATAGCCGTACATTTTTGACCGCATTTTACCGTCATTTCCTTCCTTACCTCCTTGATAAACAGGTCAAATTCGTCAGTACCCGGAACCGCATCTTCGGCCAATACAGCGCAGTTGAGTGAATCTGCCTCCATATTAAAAGGCACTGACTCAGCAATGATGCGTTTGTGTGATTTAAGCATTTGACCCGTCGTCGCCGATCCGGTAAAAGTGACTACGTCCTGTGATTCCACGGTATCAAGGATGGTCCTTGCCGATCCGCAGATGAGTTGCATGCTTCCTTCGGGCAGGATACCGGACTTGATGATCTCGTGAAACATGAATTCTGTGAGATAAGATGTGATCGTCGCGGGCTTTATGATTGCCGGCATACCAGCCAGCAGGTTTACGGCAGCTTTCTCCAACATTCCCCAAATAGGGAAATTGAAGGCATTGATATGAATCGCAACACCCTGCTTCGGCACCATGATGTGATGTCCGATAAAGGACCCACCCTTCGATAACGGTACGGCATCTCCGTCTACGAAATAGGTTTCATCGGGAAACTTCCGCCGCAGGCTGGCATTTGCAAAGAGATTACCGATACCGCCTTCGATATCGATCCAGCTATCCACCTTGGTTGCCCCAGTCTGGTAGCTCAAGGGATAGAATTTCTTCTTCATGCCATACAGGTGCAGGGCGAGCTTTTTGAGCATCAGACCACGCTCCTGAAATGTCATCTTGCGCAATGCCGGGCCTCCTGTATTTCGAGCATAAGCCATCATCTCGCCGAAATCGAGGCCGTCACTTGATGCGTGGGTGATGAGTTGTCCGTTGATGGCATTGTATAGTGGCTTGCCTTCTCCGGTGCCTTCTACCCATTGTCCGGCTGCATAATTTTTGAGTTTCATACGGTCGTCTTTTAGTGGTGTTTGGGGGTGCCAAAATACGCATTTAGGGAGGAGATTGAAGCTCTGAAATTAAAGTTTCATGCAGATTCCCAAGTGTTCTTCATGTCATGACCCACAGCTAAAATTGAAAAACATATTTGAGGCATAATTCACCCCTTTTATTTTTTCTTGCCTGAAACGCTGTCGCAATTTTTCCGAAACATAAACGCCCCATTCAGTTGGTCCCTTTATTATTGAAAATATATCATATTTCATTGCTTCAGGGCAGCATATTTCTTGTCTTTTGATCCTAAGTTTCTCTTTCGCATAGAATTCAATCTTATTTAAACAATCCTGTTGAGACAATATCTGGATGTTCTTATCAATGACATCTGCCTCTCTTATTTTCCCATCAATTCTTCTGAAATCCGACTTAACGGCCCAGAAAACAGAGTTCCTATAATCTACAAACGTGCTAAAATCCTTATAGAAATAGATAAAACTTAAATCATCTCTCATTTGGCCTTTGAAAGTATATTTGATATTATCAAAAATAACATATTCACTAAGTTTGTAGTCAGGCAATATCGATTTCATTTTTGTACTGATCATAAATCCTCTCGATATATGTAAAACAGGTCCCAATGTATAAATATCAAAAGGTCCTTGCCGCGTATCAAAAACGGCCTTTACCAGAGGGTTAAAATCAGGTTTTTTGTTAGGGTTTGAGTCTTTGCCTTCGAACTGGTCGTAATACTCATATCCACACCACTCTCCATCTGAGTACTGATTGCAGTTCCAGCGAGGAAACCTCCTGTTTATTTCTAATCTACTATAACTCATGCCATTATTTCACACATTATAAAATAACACGCAAAGAGACTGCATGATACTGATTGTCCGCGTAAATTGAGTGACGCCTGAGCAGACGACAGACTTACCAATAAATCAAATAGTCGTTAGCTTTCTTATCCCCAAAAATAACAGAACAAACTACAATTACCACCCTGTAAGCCGAAGTGAATTCAACTTATTTGCCAGAGTAGATATTGCCATATTTATCTTACCAGCTTGTTCCTCGGAGGCCCTTTTGGCACCAGACGCATATTGTCGCAAAAGGCCCGGATTCATCCCAGCAAGTTTTGCAAGACTCGAAATGTTCACTTCGGGAAGTAGTTTGAAAACGGAGCCAAGATCTACCTCGAAATTCAAGCGATACCCTCTGGAATACTCTTTAGCCAGACTCATGTCTTCATCAATACAAAGACCTATCATTTCCTCGATATTGGTTTTTACTTCATCAAACGTGAAGCCCCCTGCCGTACACCCATCAATTTGTGCCGTGTAGGCAAAGAAGGCATCCTCATTTCTCTCTATTGTTACTGTGATCGTCTTCTTCATTACTTTTTTATTCCTGCTTTTTTAAGAATACTGTGTGCTGTGCCAGTTGGGACTTCTTTAGAGCCATGAAATGGGATCACAACAATTCCGCTTATCTCCTTGTGATTGTATATTCTATGGCTTCCCGATTGCCTGATCAAATACCAACCTGCCTTCTTGACCTTTCGTTCCAGTTCTGTCGATTTCACACATAAAGGTAGCACATTTGCTACTTATCGTCAAGACTAATCGTAACTTTTTTCGAAACTCCGTCCCATCTGTAAATTAGCGTATGAATTACTACCCATTATACTTGCATGTTGCAATCATTACTTATCATTGACCCAACAATGCTTCTAAACCGTCTATCATGAAATACAAATTCCTCGGGAAAACAGGCGTCATGGTCTCGCCACTCTGCATGGGCACGATGTCCTTTGGGGGTATCGCTGATGAAAAGACATCCAAAGCGATGTTTAACCAGTGCCGGGATGCCGGTATTAATTTCTTCGATTGTGCTAATGTGTATGAAAAGGGTCGTTCGGAAGAAGTATTGGGCAAGCTGATCAAGGATTGTCGCGATGAGGTGATCATTACCTCCAAGGCGTACTTTCAGATGAGTTCTAACGTGAATGCCGGTGGGGCGACACGCTATCACATCGTGCGAGCGGTAGAGGACAGTTTGCGCAGGCTGGATACGGACTATATCGATCTCTATTTCATACATCGCTTTGACGAAAAGACACCGATTGAGGAAACACTCTCGGTTCTCAACGATTTGGTGCGACAAGGAAAGATCCTTTATATCGGTGCGAGCAACTTTGCAGCCTGGCAGGTGGCTAAGGCCCTTGGTATTTCGGCTAAGAATGGATGGTCTCGGTTTGAATGTATTCAGCCGATGTACAATCTCGTGAAGAGACAGGCCGAGGTTGAAATCCTGCCAATGGCGGAGTCGGAACAAGTAGGTGTCATCTCATACAGTCCACTGGGAGGTGGTCTTTTAAGTGGAAAATACGGCAAGAATAAAGCTCCGGATGCAGGTAGACTCGTCGAGAACAAGATGTACATGGTGCGCTACGCTGACGAATGGATGCACGAGGTTGCCGGGAATTTCACCGCTTTGGCAGAAGAAGAAAATTACAATCCGGTATCTCTGGCGGTAGCATGGGTCGGAGCACATCCGGGCATCACGGCACCGATTATTGGAGCGCGGAATGTTGAGCAGCTCAAAGCGTCTCTCGATGCACTCGACGTAGATATGACTGATGAGCTATATCGCCGCATCGCTGATTTGTCATATACGCCTCCATTAGCTACAGATCGCAATGAGGAAAAGACGGATTTCAATTATGGGCTGAGGTAATGCAGTTTATTCTATCACATCCCAAACTACCTTTGGAGTTGACTTATTCTTCAATTTTACTTCTCCTACCTTTTCGCACTTAAAAGAATTTTTCACCTTTTGATAGGTGGTATCATCAATCAGAATCTGACCGGGCCTCGCCGCTGACTGTATTCTTTGGGCGGTGTTTACAATATCGCCGATCACAGTATAATCCAATCTTCGCAGGCTTGCAGATCCGATATTGCCAGAAATCATCTCACCACTATTAAGACCAATTGTCACACTCGGTTTAAAGCTGACATCTTCTGTCAGGGCAGGCAATTTGGCAATTTGAGCTCTGGCTCCAAGGCACGCTTCGATGGCCCTGTCCAGATGATATTCTCCCCGGAAAACAGCCATGATGGCGTCACCAATAAATTTATCGACAAATCCTTCATGCGCAATAATCTCCTTTACCATGACATCAAAATAACTGTTCAGCAGATGCACCACAGTATCAGGAGCCGCATTTTCGCTAATAGAAGTGAAGCCACAAATATCTATAAAGGCAACGGTCGCGTCTATCGTTTCATTCTTCATTAGTGAAGATTCAAACTCCCTGGTATCCATGAAATTCAGGACAGTTTCATCCACGTACATTTTCAGGATATTATTCTCTTTAATCGCTTTTAATGTCTCGCGAATCTGTAGGACATGATTAATTGTTTTCTCCATCGTAACCTCAAGGTCATTGAAGTCAACTGGCTTGGTAATAAAATCAAATGCG
>QMOR01000112.1 GCA_003648285.1 Bacteroidota bacterium | reverse complement strand
GAAAATCGGGGTTCACGAGATAGATTATGTCGTGGACTGGCGGTTCTTTGAGCAGTTTGAGGAGTCACAGGTGAAGCAAGGTCATTTTAATGTGAATGTGTTGCTGGATAAGCAACCGGATCATTGGATGGTGACATTCGATATTCAAGGTCATCTCGATACAGAATGTGATCGTTGTCTTGCACCAATCTCACTTCCAATCGGTAGTCAGAATACGGTCATTGTAAAATATGACGAGGATGATGACCCACCAGTTGAAAATGAGGATATCCTGTATGTCTCCCGAGACATGCATACGTGGAATATCGCAGAGTTGATTTACGAATTCATTTTACTATGTGTCCCGATCAAACGGGTCTATGATTGTGAAAGTGAAAATGTGAAACCTTGCGATATGAGAATGTTGAAACGCCTGACAGGGGAAGTGGCGACCAGCGAAGATGATCCGACCTGGAACGCTCTGAAACAAATTGATTTAAACAAATAAAATTTTTGGATCATGGCACATCCGAAAAGTAAGATTTCCAAGCAGCGCAAGAGAAAGCGCCGCACACATATTAAAGCAACCGCTCCTGACGTGGTGGTTTGCAAAAAAACCGGTGAAGCACACCTGTGGCATCGCGCATATTGGCATGAAGGCGACCTTTATTATCGCGGGAAAGTGCTGATTAAAGCGGACGCAGAAATTTAGCCACTTTAATCCGGTACTCGATAAAAGTGAGGCTCCTTCAAAGCATGTGTTGTGTTTTGAAGGAGCTTTTTTATTTTGTACCTACCGTCCGGGCAAATATTTGAGAACGGCTCAGTATGTGTTGTGCGTGCTAAAGATTTTGGAGCCCGGCTTAAGACTTAAATGAATACTTTTAAAACCTGAATAACATGCGACAAGTATTAAATACAGACCAGGCTCCTGCTCCTGTGGGTCCCTACAATCAGTCAATCAGTGCAAACGGTACATTGTATGTCTCCGGGCAG
Source organism: Bacteroidota bacterium (assembly GCA_003648285.1). GTDB lineage: Bacteria > Bacteroidota > Bacteroidia > Chitinophagales > Saprospiraceae > B8-G4. The sequence continues at coordinate 8,185 of QMOR01000112.1, read as the reverse complement.
GTTGCAATAGATCCGACCACCGGTGACATGCTTCAGGAATCAATCGAAGTAGAAACGAAACAGGTGATGCGTAACATTGGAGCTATTCTGAAGACAGCCGGCCTGAGCTATGAAGATATCCTGATGTGCAATGTATTTGTAACCGATATGAATAATTACGGCCGTATAAATACGATATACGCAGAGTTCTTTAACTCTGAAACGGCTCCTGCACGGGCGCTTGTCGAGGTGTCAAGATTGCCAAAAGATGCGAACGTAGAAATTTCTGTTACAGCAACACTCAAATAATTATGGGAGATCGAAAGCAAGTGTTATCGTGTATTCAGCCAACTGGAAACCTGCATATTGGACGCTATTTTGGAGCGCTCAAGAATTGGGTAGAGCTGCAAGACAAATACGATTGCATCTATGGTGTCGTAGATTATCACGCCATGACGATGCCGTTTAACCCCGCCAAACTGAGACAAGCCACGTGGAATGTCACTTTTGACATGATAGCGATTGGGACTGACCCGGATCGCATATTTATTCAGTCTCTTGTGCCGGAGCACGCAGAACTGGGCTGGATATTGAATTGTATGACGAGCTACGGTGAACTTGGCAGAATGGTACAGTTTAAGGACAAAAGTGCACAAGTCCAGGAGTCATCGAAGGATACTTTTATTTCGGCTGGGCTATTCACTTATCCCGCACTTCAGGCAGCGGACATCTTGATTTACAAGGCTGATTATGTGCCGGTTGGGAAGGATCAGGATCAGCACCTTGAGCTCACAAGAAACATAGCACAACGGTTTAATAACCTCGTCGGACGTGAGTACTTCGTATTGCCGGAACCTCTCTACACGGAAACTCCAAAAGTGATGTCAACTGCTAATCCGCAGATGAAGATGAGCGCCAGTAAAGGGGACAAGCACAATATCGATGTGTTTGCGGATCCAGCGCGCATCACCAAGCAGATCAGATCTGCTGTTACAGATGCCGGAGATACGAAAGAAGGCGAAATGAGCGCCGGTGTAGCAAACCTCTTCAGTTTGTTGAAAGCGGCTGGAGACCTGGATAGCTATGGCAGCCTGAAAGGTGACTATGACGCAGGTACATTAAAGTATGTAGACCTAAAGGATGCAGTAGCAGATGCTGTGATCAAAGTGACGGATCCTTTCAGAGAAAAGAAGGCAGAAGTCCTCGCTAACAAGAAGCAATACAAGCAACGTGTGAAAGAGTCCTCAATAGCAATCAGGGCACGTGCCAAAGAGACAGTAAAGGAGGTAAAAGACCTTGTGGGGCTCCTCAATGTGAAGTAGGGCGTTAAACGAATCACAGTTATGAAGATTTTTTGCATTGGACGTAATTATGCCGACCACGCAGCAGAGATGGGTAGTAATGTGCCAAAACAGCCAATGGTGTTTATGAAGCCGCCAACTGCACTCCTCATCAATGATAAACCATTCTACTATCCCGACTTCTCAAATGAGATCCACTATGAGGCAGAAATCGTTCTGAGAATTTGTAAGAACGGGAAACATGTCAAGCCTGAGTTTGCGCATACCTACTACGATGCGATTGGTCTCGGTATCGACTTTACAGCACGGGATCTTCAGCGCAAATGCAAGGAAAAAGGCCATCCCTGGGAGATCGCCAAAGGATTTGACAATTCGGCGCCGATAAGTAAATTTTGGCCACTCGATGATTTTGAAGACTTGACGTCAATTCAATTTTCATTGCAAAAGAATGAAGTTGTCGTTCAGAAAGGAGATACCGCTCACCTTATATTTGATTATTCGGACCTGATCTGCCATATCTCGAAGTTCTTCAAGATTCAACATGGCGACTTGATTTTCACTGGTACACCTGCAGGAGTAGGCCCTGTACTCAAGGGGGACAAGCTCGTTGGGAAGATAGGGGACCGCGAAGTGCTGCATTGCGAGATCCGATAGATCTCAAATCATAGAGACAGTAAGGGGCATAAAAAAGCCTCTTAATCGAGGCGATCAAGAGGCTGTTGTATAACACCAAAAAAAAGAACTAGCAATTAGTCTCTAGAACGCCATAAAGGTAAGCTCATATATCAGGGTTTCAAGCTTTCACGCCCTACCAACTCTCTACATCTTATCTACAAGAGCACTACGCTTTTTTATTCGATACATGAGATATACCAGAGAATGCTTCAGTATTTTATGAAAGCCATGATCTGTAAAATTTCCTTCAATCGCATTAGAAATGCATGTAATATTCTAATTTGTAGTTAGTTATGTGTCATTTGATGAGTATTGGGTTGTGTATGGAAATCCGAATCAGTACGCACTGATGCGTATAGCGCTATACTACAATAACCCTACATCATGCAATTTATAACTATATTGGCTCTACATGAATTGATCCGATGCAAGTATTCTTTGAGATGAGTTGCGCAGGTTCAGGGCAGTTTTAAACAGATGTAGCATGATGCGAAAATTAAAGAATGGTGGTAGCAAGAAGGGATTCAGTTGTGCTTCGATGGTTGGAAGTAGATTGCTGCGATATTTTGTGGCACTAGCGGTATCAGTTGTGTGCATTGCGATGCAGGCGCAAACATCTGAATACTATGTCCAGAATAGAGTAGATAGTCTGCAGCAGCAGTTGCGCACAGAACAATCCGATTCGATGCAATTGGAAATACAAGTGCTGATTACAGAGGAGTGGTTGGAAACTGATGCGCACAGATGCCTCGAGGAGGCCCACAAGGCGATGCTGATGGCCTACGAACGTGATGAGATGTGGCTCGTTCCGTATTTGTACAGTTATATGGGAATGAGTCATGATGATCTCGGAGAGTATGATGATGCGCTGTCGGACTATGAGAAAGCGATTAGAATTACTGAAGATCTCATGGCAGCTGACACGGCTTTCACGAGGGACTATATGCATGACCTGGTTGTCTTTTTGAACAATGCAGGATACTCAGAATTCAACCAGGGCAACCATATGGGTGCTTTGAATTATTATCTCAGATCGCTCGAACTCGCTGAAGAGTATGACAGTCCGGATATCTCAGGGACATATAGTAGCGTTTCCGAATTGTTTTTTAAAGCAGGAGATATAGAGCAGGCCAGGCAATATTCGTACAAGGCGCGGAATAGTGCCTCGGACAGTTCGTCAATGTTGTTGGATGCCAGCATGCTGGGACGTATCTGGATTGCAGAAGGTAAACCAGACTCTGCTATTGTTTTTTTAAACGAAATACTTGATTTTCGTCCTGAAGAGCGAACTAACTATGATAGGGTGATCGCCTATTCGGGCCTGGCCGAAGGCTACTATTCAAAAGGTGATTTTGAACAGGCTCAAGCGATGTCCGAATTGTGTTTGTTCCATGGCAGGCAACTCGACAACAAGATTTTTCAGGCGGAGGCGCTGGCTACGATGGCGAGAGCGAAAATTGCCCTGGGAGACGAGGATGGTGGAGAGCGAGATCTGAATGGCGCGATTCAGATCGCCCTCGAAACAAACTCTTTTGTCAATTTGAGTGGCTACTATGACATCAGAGCACAATACCTGTCAGGTATTGGAAATTACCGCGCGGCATATCGGGATGCCATTCAGGCCTCGAGGTTGCGGGATTCGATTCAGGTAATGCGTCGTGCCGGTCAGATCTCCGAGCAAATATATGCCCGTCAGATTCTGCGAGATGGAAGTAGGGCCGAAGAGTTGCGTCTTCAAATTGCTTCAGGTCAGATCAGGGAGAGAAACAGCAATCGCTTCGCTATTGTCATGTTTCTGTTTGCCATACTACTGGGAGTCACGACATATGTGGCAATGCGCAGAAGGAGTGGAATTAAATTTCACAGCGCACCGATAGAAATTGACATACGCAGTAATGACAGGCTAATCTTTCTCAAGCGCATCTCGCTCACTATCGGAATACTGCTTATTCCTCTACTCGTTTACAATGTCATCTGGCGCGATACAAGAGATTTTGCATATGTGATGATCGGGATATTATTTGCGGTCTCCGTGTATTTTATGGCTGCGAATGGCAAGCTTAAATTAGCTGTTGTTTGTTTGCTGGTGCTTGGTTATCCTTTCATTGTGTCAATCCCGTCGATCTCAGGACCGCTGCATGTAGCTATTCTCTGGTTACCCGCTGCATTTGTAATCCTCGCTTACTCAATTGATGACTTTCGATTGCACATTACAAATGCACTATTTGCTTTAGGGGCATTTATCGTCTTTATCTATAAAGTTTATAATGATAGCTATGCTGGCGTTACAGTCAGACCGGAGATTGAATTAATGGTTGGAACAATGGCACTTGTCTCCCTGTTTATCACACTTTATTATCATCGGGGGCAGATTTTTGACTATCAATTCGGTTTAAATAAAACTACGCGTTTCTTGCGGCTAATTGCCGACAGTAATCCAAATTTTGTGTTTGCTAAGGGCATGGATCGTAGGTATACATTCGCAAATAAGGCAATGGTAGATACCTATGGCATCCCACTCCTTGAAATCATTGGCAAACGATCAGATGATCTCAATCCCGTTTATGGGGTGAGTGAACAATTCAAGACCGATGATCTCGAGGTGCTTACCGAGGGCATCACGAAAAAGATCGCCGAAGAAAAAGTGTACACGAAAGAAGGTGAGGAAAAATGGCTTGAGACGATTAAGACGCCAGTGCGTGATGACAGCGGAGCTATCGTTGGATTGGTAGGTGTCGCATCCGACATTACCGTGCGACGCAAAGTCGAGAATGAATTGAGGGAGTCATTGTCCATTCTCGAAGCCACTTTGAATAGCACGGCGGATGGGCTTCTGGTTGTCAATCTCAAAAGTGAGTTTGTGATGTACAATCAAAAATTTGCAGAAATATGGGGTGTCGAAATTGCCGAAGGGCATGATGCCGAGGTCGGCACAGTGAAAAAGGCGGCTCAACAATTAAAGCGACCTGAAGAATTTGTTTCAAGGGTAAAGGAAATCACTGATGATCCGAATGCCAAAACGTTTGACAGCCTTGAATTTGCCGATGGCAGAATCATTGAGAGGTATTCCCAGGCACAGACAATTGGTGGTGAGGTCGTCGGGAGAGTCTGGAGCTTCAGAGATGTGACAAAACGCGAAAGCGCACTGCAAAAGTTAAGTAAGAGTGAAGAGAGATACAGGAAGTCTTTGGAAGACAACCTATTTTCTATCATTCGCTTGCGACATGGCAGCTTTGTAAGTGCAAATGAGGCCTTTAGTACACTGACCGGCTACACGCAGAAAGAATTGGCCGGAATGACGCTTAATGAAATTGTACTTGAAGATGATCTCATTATGTTTTCCGATTTCATCAAAAGCGTAATAAGTGGAGAGCAGACAGGTGGAAGCTTGAGTTGCAGAGTCAAACACAAGGATAATACCATTAGATACACACTGGCATCTATCAAAGGCTACTACGATGACAAAGGTGAATACCTCGAGTCTACAGTCACAATTGCTGACATTTCACAGCTGAAGGAGTTCGAAACAGCGCTCGCCGAAAGTGAAGTCCGGTACAGGTCACTGGTAGAAGCTTCGCCTGACGGTATCCTGATGACCGATGCAAAAGGTACGATCACATTTGCCTCCCAGCGGATGATTGAGATGACAGGTGTGAGCAATGAACAGTCGCCAGTCGGAAGAAGTATTCTGGACTATTCTATCCCTGAGGAATATCAGCGGGCCTCGCGTGACCTTGCCCGTGCCCTGACATCGGGGATTCCTGTATTTGGACGCTATACAATTCGCATCGCAGGCGATAGCCAGATCAGAGTGGAAGTAGGAGCAAAGACTCTTCAAAATGCGAATAGCGAAATTACCGGCGTCATTCTTGTCGTCAGGGATATCAATGAGCAAGCGATGGCTGAGAATGTGCTGCGCGAAAGTGAGGCAAGGTATCGCGTACTTTTTGAGAATACTTTCGATGGGTTTGTTATTCTTGACAAGTCAGGTATTATTGAAAATGCCAATAAAAGTGCCCTTGCACTCCTTAAGTTTCCTGAGATCGATGGGTTGAGGGGCTTGTCCATAACCAGCCTTTTTCCGGGTATTACGGATTTGCAGTCATATCATGCTGTGATAGCAGGGGAGGTGAAAAAATCCCAACCCTTGCGCATAGAGGGAAAAGACCATTTAGACGGCAAAATATTCGTAGAAATAAACTTGTGTACCGTGCCACTGGATGGAACCTCAAAGATTGCCTGTGCGATCAAGGACGTGGCTGAAAGAGTAATTCTGGAAAACAAAGAGCGAGAAATTCAAAGTCAGGAGATCGAAATGGATGCATTAAACAGGGAAGTCGCCTCTCACTCAATGTTCAATGGCCAGAAAAGCCGGTTGCTCATTGAGATAAAAGAAGAAATCGAAGAGGCAAACAAAAACGCAGGTTCCTCTGTAAAACGTATTCTCGGGCGCCTGAATCGCAAAATTGAAGCCAATTTAAGTGAGCAGGAAGACATGCTCGCATTCAAGATCCAGTTTGAAAAGATTCACCCAAATTTCTTTAAGAGCCTGACAGATGATTTTCCTAAACTGACTGATCATGACCTGAAGTATTGTGCCTATATCCGGTTGAACATGAGCACTCAGGACATCAGTAATCTTCTGTACATAGAAAAGAAGAGCGTCGAAATGTCCAAATACAGAATCAAGAAAAAACTGGGACTGTCAAAGGATCACCGCTTGAGTGAGTATCTGAGGAACATTTAACGACAGCGAAAAATTACCGGTCAGGCTTATGACGAATTAGAATACCTGATCATTCCCATACAAGCACAAAAAAAAGTAATTTTGCACCGCTGAATTTCCAGCTCTATTGTTCATTAACGCATTACAATTAAATGTCATATTTATTTACTTCAGAATCAGTATCAGAAGGACATCCGGATAAAGTTGCAGATCAAATTTCAGATGCAATACTCGATGCTTTCCTCACACAGGACCCAAACAGCAAAGTGGCGTGCGAAACCTTGGTAACTACCGGACTGACTGTCATTTCCGGTGAGGTGAGGTCAAAGGCATATGTAGACGTGCAGAGTACAGCACGAGAAGTCATCAGACGTATTGGTTATACAAAATCGGAATACAAGTTTGATGCTGACAGCTGCGGTGTGATTTCTGCGATCCATGAACAATCTGCCGACATCGCGCAGGGCGTGGATGTCGACAAGAAGGCTGCTGATCAGGGAGCGGGTGATCAGGGGATGATGTTTGGTTATGCCACAAATGAAACGCGCTCATATATGCCGTTGGGATTGGCATTGGCTCACTCCCTTCTCATTGAGCTCGCAGCTATCCGAAAGGGGGGGCGCCAAATGAAATATCTGCGTCCAGACGCCAAATCACAAGTGACAATTGAGTATAGCGATGATCACAAGCCGCTGCGCGTCGACACAATCGTATTGTCAACTCAGCATGATGATTTTAGCGCGGACAAGAAAATGCTGGCCCGGATCAGAAAGGATGTGGAGCAGATACTGATCCCTCGAGTAATTAAAAAACTGCCGGCGGCATCGAAGAAATTATTTAAAACGAAATATCAGTTGCACGTTAATCCCACCGGAAAGTTTGTCATTGGCGGACCTCACGGAGATACGGGACTTACGGGGAGGAAAATCATTGTCGACACTTATGGTGGAAAAGGGGCCCACGGAGGTGGCGCATTTTCCGGTAAGGACGCTTCAAAAGTAGACCGGTCAGCAGCTTACGCGACGCGACATATCGCTAAAAACCTCGTTGCGGCAGGCGTTTCCGACAGGATCCTTGTTCAGGTGGCATATGCCATCGGTGTAGCAGATCCGGTAGGCCTTTATGTGAACACATACGGAACTTGTAACGTGGCAGGAATGACGGATAGTGAAATATCACAAAAACTTGAATCACTGTTTGACATGCGGCCATCGGCCATCGTCAAACGCTATGGCCTGAAAAATCCGATTTTCTCTGAGACAGCCGCATACGGTCATATGGGACGTAAGCCGGGAAAGAAAACTGTGAAAATCGGGATGAACGGAAAGTCCAAGAAGATTACAGTTGAGACGTTTACATGGGAAAAGCTCGATTACGTAGGCCGAATCAAGAAAGCATTTAAACTGAAATAGTATTCAATTCACATTGTCAAATTAGCCAGCCTTGAGAAAATTTGAAGATCGTCACGTCGGACCGACTACGTCTGACCGCGAAAAGATGCTCG
>QMOR01000111.1 GCA_003648285.1 Bacteroidota bacterium | reverse complement strand
TGCTGAGTCACATCGTTCAGTATTATCTGAATGATACAAGTGAAAATATCCTTTTGCTCGCGTACACAAACAGAGCGGTCGATGAAATGTGCCTCGCACTGGACAAGATCGGCGGAAATATCAGGGTGAAGTATATGCGGATTGGCAGTCGGATTTCCTCGGGGTCCGACTTTACTGATCAGCTATTAAGTGTCAGATTGGAGGGCGTTAAGTCGCGCCGTGGTCTTATTGAATTATTGAAAAATCAGAGAATCATTATCTCGACGCTCGCGTCCATCACAGGAGCACAGGATGTGTTTAGTCTGATGTCTTTGAGTACGGTGATCGTTGATGAAGCTTCACAGATCCTGGAACCATTGCTCGCAGGCATATTGCCTCTGTTTAAAAAAGTCATTCTGATTGGTGACCACAAGCAATTGCCGGCGGTGGTCGTACAGAGCTCCGATAAAACCAGGGTTGAGGAAACCGAGCTCCACGAAGTGCATTTGTACAATACGCGCACCTCATATTTCGAGCGTATGTACAGTCTTGCTGTTGCGCGCAATTGGCATTGGGCTTTCGGTTGTCTTTATGAACAAGGCAGAATGCATGATGATATCATGCAGTTTGTGAGCGAGCATTTTTATGAGAAAAGCTTGAAGGTACTGCCAAAGACAAGGTCAGGGCGTGATTTGCTTGAATCATTACGTGCTCCTGACATGGTTTCAGAGAGCGCATTGTCAACGGCATTCAAGACAAAACGCATGATTTTTATCCCGGGAGAGGTAGAAACCGATGCACCCTGGTTAAAAACGAATGATAGTGAAGCCCGGATTGTCGTCGAGATCGTCAGGGAACTTCACAAGATGTATCCTGATGTGAGTATAGGTGTCATTACACCGTTCAGAGCGCAAATCGCCAATATCAGGGCGCATTTGATAAACGCCGGAATAAATCCAGAAGATTATTCAGTAGATACTGTTGAGCGATACCAGGGTAGTGCAAGGGACATCATCGTATTATCGGTGTGTGTCAACGATTCAAATCAATTGAAGCAGGTTGTCTCTTTGTCCGGCGAGGGTGTTGACCGAAAACTTAACGTGGCGATTACAAGAGCGCGCGAGCAGTTTATCTGGACCGGGGCACCGTCTGTATTATCTGAAAATGCGCTGTATTCAAAATTAATGAGTGCTTCAGAGATGGTTGATGTGTGTTGCATTCCGGAATCAGAAACCAACAATAAATCATCAAAACACGCTGAGTAATAAAACCTAATTATTAAGGGTATCAACTGTTCCTGACTGTCGGGCAGGATCATCTTCCGGCACGGCGTAGTCCTTTTGTTTTTTGCCAAACACAGAAACATTGACATATCGCTTGGGGTTGAGTCTGAAATCCTGAAGAAGGAGGTCGAGATCATGTGCCGTGCTATTCAGGTTATTGTATAATTCCTCGTCTTTCATCAACTTGCCCAGTGTGCCGTGCCCGGCATTCATATCTGCAAGAAGGATATTGATCTGGATGAGTGCACTATCAGCTTTGGTCATTGTGGCATCAAGTGAACCCATGACATCTTCAGCTGATGTCATGATGCCGGAGACTTTGTTGCCTATGTCAGCGTCGTTAAAATCTGCGGTCAGTTTTCTGAGGTTTGAGAGTGTTTCAGAAATATCTTCGGTGCTTTCGGCAAGCCCCCCCGTAAAGGTATCGACATTCTCCAAGGTGCTTAAAATGCGCTTGTCATAGTCTTCCATCGAGGTATTGAGCTGCCGTGTGATGCCCTCAATATTTGCAAGTATCATCTGGATATCCCTGAAACTTTTGGCGATTTCAGATGCAGCTTTCGGACTCGTAAGTGAATCGGTCAGTGAACCAAAAACCTCATGGAGACCTTCTTTTGCTTTTTCGATATACTCTTCCATATCTGAATCGCCGAGAAGTGATTCAAAAAGCCCTTGTACACGACCAGGTAGATAGTCCCCTGGAGTATGGCAATCAGATTCTTCACATGGGCCGGGTACTTTGAGGACAATGGCTTTGCCGCCCATGATGCTGGTACTCACAACAAGAGCTTCTGTGCCTTTGGCCAATAGGATTCCCCTTTCAATGTCCAATGTGGCAGTGACACTTTGCAAATCATCACTGAGCTCTACAGCTGCTACGGTACCTACACGAAGGCCCCTGATCAATACAGGTGATGTAGCGGTCAGCTCGTTGACATTGTAATATTCGACATAATATGTATTTGAGGCTTTAAGAAGGTTTTTGCCCTTCATAAATTTATATCCCCATACTGTCACCGCAATGGTAATTGCCGCTAACAGTCCGATACGCATTTCATAAGACATGCACTAAGCTTTGTGTTTTACTGTCAGTGAGCTAATTGAGCGCACTGGACGTCACTTCTTCGATGCGGACACGTTTTTCCCCTTGGTAAGCCACAATAAACGCACCGTTAAAGCCATCCCCATCAAATTTTTTGCGAGCGACATTAGCCGTATGCAAAGATTCAAACGGACCGGCAAGATATTTATAATAATCGTTTTCTTGCTTCACTCGTACATTTTCATAGCCGCGCCACGGATCTGAATTCAAATCCAGTTCGTGACCAGTGGCTGCTAATTGAATGAAGAATGCAGTTTTTGGTTCAACAGTCTGCTGCGCAGGAGATTCCACAACAGTATGTAGCTCAAGATCCTCTTTATAGGCTGCGAATGCCTGAAAGATGCCTTCAGCGATCGATTCCTGTCCTGACGATGAGGATAAAAAATCTTCATCGTCATCTGTGCTGAGAAAACCTGTTTCAATGAGTACACTCGGCATGGCTGTATTGCGCAATACCAGAAATCCAGCCTGTTTTACTCCACGACTCTTCCTCTCGACTTTGTGGGTCATTTTTTCCTCAATGGCGTATGCAAGAGCCGCGCTCTGTTCGAGGTGTGCATTTTGGTACATGCTCAGAATGATGTGCCCCTCATTTGACTCAGGGTCATATCCGTCATAATTTGCTGTATAGTCATCCTCAAGGAGAATAGCTGAGTTTTCTCGTTTTGCCACTTCCAGATTGTCTTGTGCCCTGTGCAGCCCCATGATGTAGGTCTCTGTTCCTGTAGCTTTGTTGCGCTTGCCAATATAGTTGCAGTGAATAGAAATGAAGAGGTCAGCACCTGCTCTGTTCGCGATCTTCGCACGTTCGTGCAATGGGATAAATACGTCCTTGTCCCGTGTGTAAATCACATTGATTGAAGGAAAAGCGATTTTTATCTTATTTCCAAGAGAAAGTGCGATCTTCAATGCGATGTCCTTTTCCTGTACATGACTGCCCAGACAGCCCGGATCTTTACCTCCGTGGCCCGCATCAATGACCACGGTAGACAGTGCATATGGCGGGGCAGCATGTGCTGGCGGATCGAGGTCTTGTACCGTAGACTCTAAAGATGTTGTTAAAAGGGTAAAAAGCAGGCACAAAGCAATGGGCATGGCCGTTTTATTTTGGAAATTTAGATACATTGCCCGCAGCATGCTAATATTAAGTATTAATTTAATATATAAAGATAGCATTTCTTGTTTGATACAGAATATTGAAACGTTTTGAAGAGGTGGTTTCATATCGCAATACTGACTTTGTTTTTGGGAGAGGTTGTCTCTGCCCAGATACCCCAGATGCTGAGGCCTGTAGATAGCACTGCAGGGCTGCCGATAGATACGACACGCCTATCAGACACACTGCCAGCTGGCGATTTTCCGGAATACAATGTATCCTCGCAAGGTCTTGAGGCTGAGGTGGTTTATGGCGCAGAAGATTCGACATTCTATGACAGGGAGCACAACGAATTGCACATGTGGGGAGAAGCATATGTGAATTACCTGACGCTTTCGGTCACAGCAGATTACATCTTACTCAATCTGGATAGCAATATTGCCCTCGCTCAAGGTCTGCCCGATAGCTCTGGAAATATGGCGGGGTTCCCGAAATTTAAAGAAGGGTCCAGTGAATTTGAAGCGAAGAAAATGCGCTACAATTTCACGACGCACAAAGGGAAAATCTATGATGTACTCACACAACAGAGCGACTTGTTTATACGTGGAGAACATACAAAGTACATCGGTACCGGAGGGGATACGACAAAGAGTGACTACGTGTACAATGAAAATGCAATCATTACGACGTGCGATCTTCCGCAGCCACATTATGGAATCAGGGCCAGCAAGATCAAAACGATACCGAACAGGCTTGCAGCAATAGGACCATCCAATATTGAATTGCAAGGTGTGCCAACGCCACTATGGCTGCCTTTTGGCTTCTTCCCTGTGACATCTTCAAGAAAGGCGGGTCTGATTTTTCCGAAAGATTATGAGTATTCGGAGGCATGGGGCTATGGCTTGCGCGGGATTGGATATTACCTGCCGTTGGGAGACAATCTTGATGCGAAGGTTCTCGGTGACATCTATTTTAATGGCAGTTGGGGAGTGCGCGTAGAATCCAATTATGTTAAAAGGTATAAGTACCGTGGGAAGTTTGATGTCGGCTACTCATTTCGTACGCAAGAGGAAAACGGGCAGCTCGATCCTAACGAGGTCTCGTCTTTTTCGCTCCGGGTCTCGCACAATCAGGATGCCAACGCACATCCTTATAATCGTATTGGCGGCAGCATCAATATTCAATCCAACAATTATCAGAGTTTGAACTACAATGATGCGGAAAGCGTGCTCACGAATACTTATCGCTCGAATTTTTCATGGAGCAGACAATTTCCCAATAAGCCATATTCGATGAGTATTGCCATGAGTCATTCTCAAAACACGCAATCCCACCGTGTTACAATCGAAGCTCCTACAATAGATTTCAGATTGAACCGGATTTACCCGTTCAAGAGGGCAGGAGGAGGGAAAGAGAAGTGGTATGAGAAATTCGGTATTCAGTATTCAGGAAACTGGAGGACAAGAATTGAAACTACGGATTCGACAATCTTTACCCCGGAGACCTGGGCAGGTGCACAGTCCGGTATCAGACACCGGGCGAATGCTGACATGGCCTTTAGTATTGCCAAGTACCTTCACTTTACACCGCAGGTCGATTACGAAGAGGTGTGGTCCTTGAAATACCTGTCCAGGACGTTTGAGTTTGTTGACTCAATACACATTGTTTCTGACACGCTCGTTGGCGAGGATGGTTCTCTGATCATTACTCAGGATACGCTCGACTATGGTCCTACGATCGATGAGTATAAAACGGGGTTTACACCATTTAGAAGGGTGACGGGTGCCATATCCATGAATACACAATTATTTGCGACTATCCAGATGAAAAAGGGTTTCATCCGTGGTTTGCGCCATGTTTTCAAACCCACATTTTCGTATAGTTATACGCCAGCCACAAAGGACGAAGTGTATAAAGCATTTGTGCGAAATGACATTAGTGATCCGATGAGTATGGATTCATTCTCAATATTTGAAGGGACAGCGCAGTCGGTCAGGCCCATTACACAGGATGCACAATTATTCAGCTACAGTTTTAATAATATTTTTGAGGCAAAGTATTATTCGAAAAAAGACAGCACATTAAAAAAATTAAAACTCTTTGATAATTTCATTATTAATGGAAATCACAACTTCGCTGCTAAAGAATTTAAATGGAGTAAAGTGGGCATGCGAGCTACAACGCGGTTTTTTAAAGGGGCTACGACGTTTTCTCTGGCTGCCACATTTGATCCATATTCAATAGATCCGGAGACAGGGCTTAGAGTCAACGATTCTTATTTTGATACCGAGGGTAAATTATTGAGATTCGAACAGCTTCAGGTCCGCTTTGCCACACGCCTGACAATTGCCAAAATTAAAGATATCTTTTCCGGAGATAAAGATGATAAAAGCAATAATAAGAGCAATCAGAATACCAGGAGCCGAGGTGGTCGGAGCGGGCAATCTGAATTCTCTGATTTATTTAATGCATTTAGTTTTAATCATAATTTTCTCATGACCACAATCGGGCGTCCGGGAAAGGATACCACGATTATCGGAACCCATACGATCAATATGCGAGGCACCATGAAGCTTACACCAAAGTGGAGTATTACGATAGGGAATATCGGGTATGATTTTCGTTCAAAGCGACTGACATACCCGGACATTGGTTTTATGCGTGATCTGCACTGTTGGCAGATGAGCTTTCATTGGCAGCCGACGCGAGGCACCTATTCTCTCACAATTGGTGTGAAGCCCGGGTCGTTTGATTTTCTCAAATTACCGCATCAGAATAATAATCAAAATGCGGATACGTTTGGGGGGTTTTAGGCCTGATCACTCGTAAACCTCAAAATGACCTTCTCCGATCACAGATCCGACACTATTTGATAACCTAACCTTGTAATCTCCCGGTATTCGAAATGTCCGGTATGTGAATACACGATAACCCACAGGGCCAGTATTCACCAACACATCGAGATATGCTGAAGGGGGGATTTCTTTGCCGTTCGCATCGAGCCAGGTGATGCGCACTGTTTCTTTTCTGGGGGCGTGAATTGCTGCAAATGCATATACTTGTCGCCCAATTCGAAAAGATCGTACTTCTTTGTCTGGAGTCAAATCTGTCACGCCAGAGGTCGTAAAAAATCGACCGTTTGGAACGGACGCATATTTGTCTTCTGACGATACGCGAAAATCTCTGGATTCTGCTCTTGTGGGATTTGATTCAACCGTCTTGCTTTGAGTTGCCTCTTTGCTCTGAGTTGCCTCCGATCCGGATTGCGAAGTCGTTTTTACTTCAGATGTTGATTCAGATGGGGTGGAGGTATTGTGTTGAGCTACGCTGGCATTGGCATTTTTAGTGAGTTGTGGGGGAGTTGAAGAATGCGGATCATTCTTTCCCATCACGAAAAACCAGATGATAACGGCTACCACCAATACAGCGACTATAGCCAAAGCAGTGCGTGATGAAGAAGAATTACTTGTCATGATTCTAACTATTAACAGCTAGCTCTCATTCGGGTTGTTATCTGACGATTTGCCAGTGGGTGTATGTGCACATCTACACTCAAACCGATGTGTATATCGGGTGAATGATCATCAATTTACACATTTGAATCCGATACCCTCAATACATATCATTTTTTGTAATTTAAAAATTGATTAATTATGCATGATGATAGAGCCTGTTTAGTACTTTTTCCATCAAAACATACCTGAAAAATGACCTGGATCTCCCCCTGTCGATTGATGCTCTTTGCAAGTTTTGTGATGCTCACGAGCTGTGTGTCATCAAAGAAGTACAATGAATTGCTGAACAGTAAGGCCCGAACTGATCGTGAGAGTCTGAGACTCAAGCAAGTAGAAGAGGATTGTGAAGAAACAGAACGGGAACTCACTCAAATACTTTCGACATTAGAAAACACAGAGGAAGTCGTGCAGGACTTCAAGACAAAGCTCGAGGATCTGACCGCTGAGCATGCTGAGCTTCAAGGGAAGTATGACGGAAGCCTCCAGGACTATGCAGAACTGGAGAAGACCTGTGCTGACGAAAAAAGTGCATTGACCGCTCTTCTTACAGTAAAGCAGACGGAACTCGATGACAAAAGCGTCATTCTGAAGGGGCTTGAGAGTACCCTGTACGCAAATGAGGATGAACTCGATGAGCGCGATCAACGCATTCGAGAATTGAATGCAAAAATCCTGCATGAACAGGACAGGCTGGACAGCTTGAAATTTGTGATCAGCAGCGCTCTCCTCGGTCTTTCTTCCGACGACCTCACTGTGGAGCAACGCGATGGCAAACTTTACGTCACACTCAGTCAAAATTTACTTTTTGAGAAAAATAGCAAGGTCCTGGATCAGGCAGGAAAAGATGCCCTTTCAACACTCGCTGGAGTCCTTGTGACTAGCGATGACCTCGATATTACTGTTGAGGGTCATACGGATGCTGATGGGGAAGCTGGCTTGAATTGGGATTTATCAGTTTCACGCGCCACAGCTGTCGTCCATGAGTTGACAAGCCACGGGATCGAGGGCACTCGCATCACGGCTGCGGGACGTGCATTCTACGACCCCATCGATTTGGGAGAGGAGGAGTCCGCGAAATCAAAAAACCGTCGTACGGAGATCATTCTGACGCCAAAGCTGGATGAGATTATTGAGTTTGTCAGAGCTTCGGAGGATAGTGGTGAGGACGATAATGGACAATAAAAAACGGCTCCCCGAAATATTCCGGGAAGCCGTAAATCCATAAGTAGCTCTCGTACTGTTGTTATTCTTGCTGTTGTTATTGTTGCTTAGGGGTCGATTCAAATACGAATCTCAATTTTGCGGGATCTGAAGTAGGTATCACCTGCTGATTTCTGATATAGGTCAGATTATATACAGTTGAAATTGATTCAGAGAATCCTTGAAATACTTCTCCAAGTTCTTTCAGCGTGTTTGGAAAAGCCGCCTGTCCGTTATTTGCGGCAAGTGCTTCCAGGACTGGTTTGTCCACGCCGCCATTGCCTTCAAGGCCGATAGTAAAACTCGTGATGCCTGCGCCATTTGGGTCGCTGCTCAGCTTTTCAATAATACTTGCAGGCGTGAAGCCCGGGCTTGAATTATTGTCAGTACCATCGGTAAATGTCAATATCGCCTTGCTTTCTGCATTTGTATTCTGAAGCATTCCGATACCCATGTCCATGGCTTCATACATCGATGTAAATGGCCCTTGCTCGATACTTTCGATATAGCTTTGGAGCGCTGTGTGATTATTCGTCATTCCAAATGAACCTATCTGATCGGAAAAAGAAACGATACCAATTTGCGCATTCGTGTTTTGACTTAATATTTGCGAAATAAATTCATTCGCGTAATTCTTGATTGTCTCAAAATCTTCACCAAGTGAAGCGCTGGCATCGAGCACTAACACTACAGCGATGTCCTGGACTTGTTCGAACTGCATGACAAATTCGACATCCTTTTTCCAGTCGTTGATTTCCTTGCGCCATTCGTATGCATTGATTTCATCGATGCGGTAGTTGACATTGTCTTCATCAATGAGGCGCACATTTTCAATGATGACGTTCGTAAAATTAGGTGGAACGGCAATTCCGGCAAAAGTCTTTGTAAAGTCAATCTTGATCTCTGGTGAAGAGTTCTCCTTGTCGAAGCTGATCTGTGGATCATTCCCATTTGGATTCCAAAAATCTATGTAAAGTTCAAACTCCTGAG
>QMOR01000110.1 GCA_003648285.1 Bacteroidota bacterium | reverse complement strand
TCCCCCCTTTGCATCCCCAGAGATTTTTATTGATCTAAAGCGCAGCATATGCACGTACGTGATATCATCATGATGGTCTTGATGTCTGTAGCCGTAACTGGTTATGCACAGGTCGAAGACATTTTTCTCGGAGCTGGAAATGACTCTTCCATCACCGTTACAACCAGCAATAATCATCAGCTCTACACTGGTTTTTATACGGCCTCTGGAGAAAAAACGGTCAATGGGGATGGGATGAATGCCGCAAGAATGGACGCCTCCCGCTTTCTGGCTCAATCGACTCTGAGTTTTAACAGGGCTATGATAGACCAGGTTTTGGACATTGGGCCGGAGGCCTGGATCGACACGCAATTTGCATTGCCAGCCAGTTATCTGACCGATACCATGATACAGATCTACGATGAGAGCAAGGCCATCTGGGTAGCCAATGGGAATCTCCCGGAAAACTATACTTCTATGCCAAATCACGTCCATCTGGACTACGCATGGTGGCAGGTATCTGTGCGCGGACAGGATCAACTGCGTCAGCGTGTGGCCGAGGCGCTCAGTCAGATTGTCGTGGTATCCGTCAACAGTGACCTCTCCGGAAAAGCACTCGGTATGTCTTCCTATTTTGACATACTTCTGGAGCACGCATTTGGCAACTACGAAGACCTGATGCAGGATGTCACGCTCAATGCAGGTATGGGAGTCTGGCTGACATATGTAAATAATCCAGCGACGGATACAGTCGAAATGACATTTCCCGATGAAAATTATGCACGTGAGAACATGCAGCTTTTCACGATCGGCCTCGACATGCTGAATCAGGATGGTACGCCAATACTCGATAACGAGGGTGACAGGATCCCGACCTATGACAATGACGACATCGCTCAATTTGCCAAGATCTATACTGGTCTGGGCTATGGCGATCGCATCGATGACAACGATCCGTACTGGGGTATGGGAATCTATAATGCCGACGTCAGTATTCCATTGATCATGTATGAAGATTACCATGAGCCAGGACCTAAATACCTCCTCAACGGCTATATCGTGCCTGATGGTCAGACGGGTTTGGAAGATATCTCAGAAGCAATTACACACCTCATTGACCATCCCAATGTGGGGCCATTCATAGGAAAACAACTCATACAGCGCCTCGTAAAATCAAATCCCACGCCAGCCTATGTGGGAGCAGTGAGTGCCGCCTTTAACGACAATGGTCAGGGCGTACGCGGCGACATGAAGGCTGTGATCAAGGCAATTCTGATGCACCCTGAAGCGCGCGCGTGCAGTTGGGTACAGCATCCCCAACAGGGCCGGTTGCAAGAGCCAATTTTAAGGAAAACGCAGTTTGCTGGCTTGTTTAATCCCATTGTGCCGTACCCCGATAAGTATTGGCACTACAGCTATTACGATAGAGAATACACCGATATGCACCCATTGCATTCTGGGTCAGTCTTCAATTTTTATTCGCCTGATTTTGCGCCAAACGGAGCAATCTCGGATCAGGGTCTCGTCGCCCCGGAGTTTGGAATATATAACTCGCGCACGAGCATCGGATATGCCACTCAGTTGTACCGCTGGATAGATAGTGAGCGCCTGTTACAGATGTCTTATTATGAAGAAAGCCTTTCAAGTCCGGCAGATTTATCCGTTCTATTGGAATATGCGAAAGATCCGGATGCACTCATTGACTACCTCGACAATATATTGACACACGGGCAATTGACGAATCAGACAAGAGCAGTAATAAAGTCGACCCTTTCGGAATTTGGGCTCAGCATCAATGATCTCGTGAGCAAAGTCAGTCTTGCGACCTATCTGATACTGCTCAGTCCTGACTATAACATTATCAAATAACAGGTGTAGACCATCTGAACAATCTCTATCATATGCACTATTTGAAAAAAAAGCCGGACCGCAGAGAATTCCTCAGACTTACTGCGCTCGCATCCATGGGACTCGCTACGCCATTTTCATCGCTGGCGCGTATGAGGGCTATCAACAACGTGTTGCCCAAGCCTGCTTTTCCAGATTACAAAGCGATGGTATGTCTGTTTTTGCATGGGGGGAATGATTCGTACAATATGCTGATGCCCAAATCGGGCCAGGCCTATACGGATTATCAGACGAGCCGGTCCAATCTTGCGATAGACTCAGCTGATATGCTCGGCCTCGAAGGAGATGTGTATGGCTTGCATCCCAACTTGCCTGATGTAAAGACCATGTACGATGCCAAAGAGCTTGCATTTATTACCAATGCCGGAGCTTTGGTGGAACCCACTACGCAACAGCAGTATTTGGACGGTGAGGCATCGTTGCCGCTTGGACTATTCTCGCATCTCGATCAGTTTAATCACCTGCAGACAGCCGTGCCTGACCTGCGTTCAAATATCGGATGGGCAGGAAAAATTGCCGATCTCATTGGCAATCAGAATGGCAACACGAACATACCGATGAATGTGTCGTTTTCTGGCTCAAATATTTTTCAGTATGGCCTGAATAACTCAGAATTCAGCATGGACAGTGGCGGACCTGTCATGCCTTCAAACTGGGATGCCACCTGGGGACATAATCCGCAGCGAAGAGCGGCCATCGACAGTATGATCCACACATCCTATTCCGATATGTATATGTCTTCGTATACAAACATCTTTAAGAATGCGATTGAAGGTGCTGAGGAATTTCGCGCGGCCATTGTCAATGCCTATGACTTCAACACACAGTTTTCGAGTCATTTTGTCTCGCAGGATTTAGAGATGATCGCCAAGACAATCTCCGTACAAGGCGATCTTGATTTTCAACGTCAGATCTTTTGGATAAAATTTCATGGATGGGATCATCACGACAATTTGTTGAGCAATCACAATAACTACCTGAGCGTGATCAACAATGCACTGGCAGAATTCAATAGTGCGCTAAAGGAAATAAACCGCTTTGATGATGTGGCCACATTTGTCGTTTCTGAATTCAGCCGGAAGCTTACCTCCAACGGCAACGGCACGGATCACGCCTGGGGAGGAAATATGATGGCGATGGGAGGTAATGTAAAAGGTGGCGACATCTACGGCAACTATCCGTCTCTTGCTTTGAATGGCCCTCAGATCATTCACAATGGCTCCCTCATACCGGACACGGCAGTGGATTCAATGTTTGCAGAATTGGCAATGTGGTATGGCATAAGCGTAAGCGATCTGCCAACACTATTTCCTAATCTCGGTAATTTTCACAACGTACCGATGTTATCGCCCACCAATCTTCCAATTGGTTTTATGAATTTAATCTGATATTATGAGAACGCATTCGATTCTATTTATAACCGTTTTGTGCCTCCTGTCAAGTCATGTTGCAGAAGCTCAATGCGACACGCTCAGACACAACAATACCTGGTTTGATGGTTGGATTTCCTGTGAGGAAACTGCGAATCCAAACGACACACGGGGAAACGGGCACTGGATTATGTATGATTTCAACCAGGTATATACGATGTTTGAAATGCGTGTGTGGAATACAAACGCACCCGACATTCTCGATTACGGCATCCAAAATGCTGTGATTGACATATCCGACGATGGTATCACATGGACTGAGTTTGATACAGTGCTTTTCCCACAGGCGACGGGAGACAGTAGATATGACGGTGTCGATGCGATGAGTTTTGATAGCACCAATGCGCGCTTTGTGCTCATCACGGCCATTGACAATTACGGTGGTGCATGTTTTGGCCTCAGTGAAATGCGGATCCGCGCTCGCGACCTCTGTCCGGAAGACAAAATCCAGTGGATCGCCGGAAATGGTGCATGGGATGTGCCGGCTAACTGGTGTAGCAATCGGATACCGACTCAGGATGACGCGGTCGTCATTCCAGCCGGTGTGGTGGTTACCATTCCTTTTCTATACACAGCTCATGTCTGGACTGTCACGATGGAGCCAACTGCCGCACTTGAGATGATCGGCAGTATGATTGCGCACAAACCAGAATAGCCGATAGCTGGGTACAACGTTTGAAGTGGCAATTGATCTTACGTTCGACATTCCGAAAGTTGCCCCCGTACGTATATCACATCAGGTTCAATATTCAGTCAGGACTTTGCACATGCATGCATCACATCTGGTCTGAATATACATTTACTGGTTTTACAACGGTATACTCGGACTGAAGGAAAGTAACAAGATCCACTAACTGCTGTACCGTCATAATCTCATTGTAGTGATAAAATTCCATTTTGGACACCCCATCGCCCAATGTCATTTTATGATCTTTCAGGTGTTTTTTGGAAATTTTATGTGATGGGTTGATGACCGACGTCACAAGTTCACCATACGTCTTGATAGACGTCACAGTACCTCCAAGGACAATTTCCGGATCGTCATATTTTTCATCACCTATCCAGGCAATGTCTGATATACTGTGACATCGGGCGCACCCCATATCATTAAATACCAACTTCCCTTCCACTGCATCCCCATCTGGCAAAACAAATCCGTGTGATTCATTCTGACAGGAAGTCATAATTGCCATTCCCACCAACATGATCCAAATCGACCATTGTGAGAGCAACCTTGTGCGAAAATTTCGAACTTTCATCATCGCCATTATTTAACGCATTAAACGAATAACCCAAAATTTAACCGCCAAATTGGAGAAAGGCAATGATCTGACTCATCGTGTGCAATAATCTGAAACACTGATAGAGGATCTATCTTGTAGAAGCTTACAATCAAAAGACCGTGGACCATAGATTATGGTCAGGCCCATGCACAGATGGTCCGCTGGCATTTACTTTTTGTCAGCCTTCGTCTTTTTATTCAAGTTTATTAATCCGCCAAAGACGATATTCAGTTGAGAGAAAAAGAAGCTTTGACTCGCACTGTCATTTGTGGAAATTGTCGTTCTGATATCCGGCATATTAATGTATCCGCCACGCAGCTCAGATTGTATAAAGAATACATTGAAAAACGTGGCATTTATTCCGACCACTCCATGCAAGCCAAATCCCGACATATGAAACTCATCATATCTTTCCTTATTCAATAACGTTGTATTAGTCCTTGGTATCAACATGCCGCCGCCTAATCCTTCTGTCAGGTTTATTTTTACCTTGTTAAAATCAAATAACTGGTCGGACCTTCTCACCTCAATATTTCCGTAGTTCAAGCCATCAGTGTGCTCGAACAGTAAAAAGTCCTCGGCAATTACAATGTCATCATCTTCATATATCCCGTCATATAAAGTTTCCGTGTTCTCGATATAGCCCGATATCTTAACTATCTGGTCTGTCTGAACAACATACTTCATGTGGTCAATCCCAAAAGAAACATCCCAATGTTCCTTAATAAAATACCCGATTCTAAAATTGTATTGCGGAATTGTGGCGGCCAGTGGATTCAGGTAAGGATCCAGGGCAAACGGTGATTGGCGGTCG
Source organism: Bacteroidota bacterium (assembly GCA_003648285.1). Taxonomy (GTDB): domain Bacteria; phylum Bacteroidota; class Bacteroidia; order Chitinophagales; family Saprospiraceae; genus B8-G4. The sequence continues at coordinate 3,834 of QMOR01000110.1, read as the reverse complement.
TTTGCGATGACCTTCTTTAAAGTAAACTGATAGTCATCACCAGAAAACGTGATATCGGATTTAGTATACCATCCAATGTTCCATCCCCAGTAGATATATAGCCTGCCTTGGCGCAGGTTCTGATCCAGAGGGGACAGATTCTGACTCAATCCCATTTGAGATAGAAATATCAAGCAGCATATCGCGATTGCGGATCTCATGTCGTACCATTTAAAGCTGACTGTACGAGTTATTCACAGTTAGCAACAGCCGGCAAGGTACAGAATTCGTAGGTTGCCAATCAGCCTTTGGCAATCTTTGCCTTGTGACTGAACATGATCAGGCCAATGCGGTATCGGAGCAAACTCACTTCGTCTGACGGCGCGAATTGTTTTAAGAATCCAAATGCCTTCCCTTTCAAAAATTCAATACATTTGAAGTAGTACCATAGCGATAGGATTCTGGTTAGGCCAGGATTTTTATAAAGCATTAAACACAAACTCAATGGTAAAAAAGATTCAACTACTTCTATCCATATTCCTCTTCAGTTCCGTCCTCGCATTCGGTCAATCCTATATCGGGGTATTCGGAGGAATTAACATGAGCAAACTATCGGGGGATGTACCTGCCAAGGCCAAGTACAAGAGCTTGACGGGAATGAATGTTGGTGCGAATCTGGACATTAAGCTCTCTGATAACATGTTCCTGAGCCTCCAGCCCTCATACAGTCAGGAAGGAACCAAGATATCATACACACTACCCGGAGCCCTGCCTATTGATAGTATTTCTGTACGTCTCAATTATTTTTCACTTCCTGTATTGTTAAAAATAACTACCGGGAATGAACGATTCTATGCCCTGGCAGGAATTGAAACATCATTGCTTCTCAACAGCTCACAAACGATCGATGATACAGAGCAGGACCTCGATGTGGATGTGACTGAGCTGAATCTGGCAATGCAATTTGGTGTTGGGCTCAGGATTCCCATTGGATTTCCACGATTGTTCGTTGAGCTTAGATATAGCCAGGGGCTGTTGAATCTCACTGACGATCCGATTGCCCAGAATTCGATTCCCAGGGTCAAAACCTCTGGCATGAAAATATTTGTCGGTATTGAAATTCCACTTAAAAAATCTGAAAATTAAGTCGCTATGAAAAAAATCATCTATATATCTGCTATTCTATTGATTTGTTCGATTACCGGAAATACTCAATCAGATGATTCCGGGAATGCATTATTAGTTCCATCGCTCAACGGGCATACTTTCCTAACTTCGAGCAATCTCAGGAGTTCCTTTATTTCTACAAATCTTCAGGCCGATATAGGTTTTGGTCTCACGTCCAAGCTCGCTATCCCAGGTATTATTATCGGTGATTTTGAGATTCTCGGATTTGAGGGATCGATATTATTTGTGGATCTCAATGTATCCTATCAGCAAAGAGTGACGTCCTGGCTGGCATTTTATGCGACATTCAAGATGGCCAGCCGCCTGGGCACAGATATGTCAACGATTTTAGCAGACGGTGTGAATACACTGACGGGCGGCGACATCGGGTGGTTAGTCAGAATTCATCACTCTGAAAAATTTAACCTTTCGGGTTCAATAAATATCAATAATATCTCAGGGGGGTTTATTAACGTAACTGATTATTTCAAAGAAATAATAAATGATGTCCCATACCCATCAGTGATCAAAAAAATACCCGCCTTGAGTCTCGGAATGGGCCTTAGAGGCGCCTACGCCTTCAATCCAACTTATGGCCTGCAATTTCAAGCGGGTGTCGCATACGGGGAATCGCTGGAGCGAGGCAACACAACAGCCTATTTTTCGGGGGGCATCATGGGTGATATAAATTTTAGGCCTAAACACAAAGTACCCGTAGGTCTTGCCCTGGGATACACGCATTCAACTGCTCCGGAGATCATTATGAACAATGGTGGTGCCGCTAATTTATTTACCGGTAAAATTGGCTACACCGGCTCTGATGAATTTGAATTGGGCTTGCAGTTCACGTACTATAACGTCGAAATTCAAAGTGTTGAATCCAAGCCGTACGTCACTAAATTGCATTTGTCACTCAAATTTTATTTTAACTAAACGGATCTATATAGATTTGCGCACAGTTATCACAACATTTCCTTTTTTGTGTCCCTTATCGACATATTTGTGTGCCTCCCGGATCTCCTCAAGTGGGTAGTTGCGATCAATGACCGATCTTATCTTTCCCGACTCAATGAGTTCCTTAATCTCGTTGAGCAAATCCCTGAGCTCTGAAAGAGGCCGGATCCCTGTAGCAGAGAATTTTGCTTTCTTACTTCCGACCAATGATGTCCAAAGCATCTGAAGCAGCAAAGAGAACCCCAGGACCGGTGACACGTAGACGCCCTTTTCGGTGAGTGATCCCTTGCAATGTGAAAACGAACTCTTGCCTACTGTGTCATATATGATATCATAGGTCAGACCAGTCTTTGTAAAATCCTCCTTCGTGTAATCAATCACCTTGTCAGCTCCCAGGGATTTTACCATATCCATGTTTGTAGTACTGCAGACCCCTGTGACTTCTGCACCAAAGTGCCTGGCAAGTTGGATCCCGGCTGTACCCAGGCTCCCGGAAGCACCATTTATCAAAACTCTTTGCCCCCTTTGAATATTTGCAACATCTTTAAGAAAATTCAATGATGTCACCGCACCGTCACAGACTGGTGCAGCTTCTTCAAATGTCATATTGTCCGGCACTATTGCCATTACGCCATCTTCAGGGGCACATATATATTCTGCGTGTGTTCCAGGGGTAAAAATTACTTCTCCGAAGACCTTGTCACCAACCCTGAATCGTGTGACATCTTTGCCCACAGCTTCTATCTCTCCGGCAAACCCTGTCCCCGGAGTGGCAATCCTGGGCTTGCGGAGGCCAAGAAACAGTCTGCCAATGTATGGCGTGCCCGTACGCATCATGGTGTCAGCTGCCGTAATGGATGCCACATGTACTTTTATCAGTACTTCCTTATCCCCTGGTTTGGGTCTTTCAACTTCCTTGAGTTCAAGTACGTCTGGTGATCCGTACCCTGTGCTCACAATTGCTTTCATCTTCATTTCTCAAAAGTAAGGCATGATCGAGCATCAATCGTTCGGATTTGCAAATCGGAACCAATTCGCGAGTGGTTTCAATCTATTTTGTCACTTCCTTCCAAAACGCTCTTGGGGTTTTCCCCTCCATCTTTTTAAAAAACGTATTGAAAACCGTTTTGGAATTAAACCCACTATCGTAGGCTACCGCGAGAATGGTGAGGACCTGTTGCGTAGCATCTGCAGCTTTTGCCTTGAATGTTTCCAATCGGTAAGAGTTCACGTATTCCGCGAAGTTCTTGCCAAATCCTTCGTTGAGCAATTGTGATAACTGGTTAGGTGGGATATTCATCATTTGAGCCAGGTCACGAAGTGTCAGTTTCGGATCGAGATATGGTTTATCCTGTGACATTAACAATTTAAGTTGCTGTTGGTATTGCCCACGCAAATCATCATCTAGTAATGATTTTCCATATTTTCTTTTGGAGATTTCTGCCTTGCCACTATCTCCCAATACTTCCTGCTTTAATTCGCGAAAACGCGGAATCGCATAGAGGGGTTTGAGTACTGGTTCCGTAAATAGATATACCATCATTGGCAACCTGTATCCAATGCCCCTCTCAGCATACTTGATGGCCACCTCATGGTTGCCCAACATCGTATTACATAGAATCAACAGGTTTAATGCACTTCCCATGGCATCTGTCTCCAGCTCTGCTTCCAGCTTCAAAATACCTTCCTCAGCTTTGTCGATCTCTCCCAGAGCCGCATAGGCAAGTGTGGTGC
>QMOR01000109.1 GCA_003648285.1 Bacteroidota bacterium | reverse complement strand
TATCGCGCCGTTGTCAGTATGGAGGAATATGACCGGAATAAAATGGCAGCTGCGAATTGTCCGGTGAAGATTATTCGGTGCGACATCATTTGATTCATTTGCCTGAAACTCGCTTCTATCCACTTGATAATATCCAGATGAATTTGTAATTTATAGATTGGTATTTGGCTGGAGTCGAAAGTTTAAGCTCCACCCAGGTATGCATTATGCGACCTAGTTAACGGATTCAATACTTAAAATTGCAAGATAATGGTACATGACCGATTCTCGACACTTACCCATTCTTATATCGCCTTGCGCAAATCTGTCGGCTGGATAGGTATACTGTTGCCATTTGTTTTGGCACTTGGATTATTTGTATTTTTTGATGCCGAAGGCACAGAACCATCGATTAGCCATTATTACCACACAAAAATGGGAAATGTATTCGTAGGCAGCCTCTGCGCAGTTGCCTTATTCCTGTTTTTTTATTGTGGGTACGACAAGCGTGATGATTGGGCGGGTAATATTGCAGGTTTCTTTGCTATTTGTGTGGCATGGATACCAACAACGGAAACTGATCCCACAGATTTAACAGGTTTTGTTCACTTTGCCTGTGCGGCTATATTCTTCAGTACACTGGCGTACTTTTCAATATTTCTATTTACCAAATCAAAAAAGGGAGAGACGCCAACCAAAGAAAAATTGGCAAGAAATAAAATATACGTTGGCTGTGGAATTGTGATGATCGCCTGCCTGCTTTCTATTGTACTCTACTCATTCGTTAAATGTGAAGGCACTTCTTCGAGCCTGATATTTTGGGCAGAGAGCATTGCACTCATGGCTTTTGGCATTTCATGGCTGACAAAAGGAGAGACTATTTTCCCGGATGTAGAAGAGGAAAATGCAAATAGCGAAGAAGAATGAGTGTTTATGTGCAGCGCATTATTAAACATGAAACCAAACTTGTAATCAGCGTTCATTCTGGTCTGGGATTGCTTGCTGCCCGGTACAATATTTCAACAAAAAAGAGTCCTAAAGAGCCCCAAAAGACTAGCAACTAGTGACCAGATTTGTATCTTCGTCACCTATTGATTCATCAAAGAAATAATCATGAAAAGACACGCAAAAGCCGTCTGGGAAGGCACTGGAAAAGAAGGTAAAGGATCGCTCACCACTCAAAGCACTTTGCTTTCAGATGCACAATATTCGTTCCTCACGAGATTTGAGAATGGGATTGGCACGAACCCCGAAGAACTTGTTGCTGCTGCACATGCAGGTTGTTTTAGTATGAAGCTTGCTTTTATTCTCAATGGCGCTGGATACACTGCGAATAAGATCGATACGAAGTGTGTTATCACACTGGATGTGCCAGCTGGAGAAGTAACAAATGCCCATTTGACACTCAATGCAAGCGTTGATGGTATCACCGCCGAGAAATTTGCTGAATTGGCCGCTGAAGCTAAAGTGAGTTGTCCGATTTCGAAATTATTGAATGCAGAACTCTCTCTGGACGCTAATTTGGTATAGACTGTAAGTCTGCCTAAGTAAGTCAGCCTGAATGAGCAGATTAATTGATAGTTAGTACCGGAGTATTGTTCAATGGATGCCAACGCACATGGTTAGGTATGTTCTCCATTGCCTAATTACAGCCCCTCTTTTATACGAGAGGGGCTTGGGGTGAGTTAACTACCGTGCACTAACAACATCATTAGAGTAATACCGCGCAAGCCTTATAGGCGACACACCGACAAAGTACCCCATCAAAATACCGAAGTCCCTCAAGGTCTGGCGAATGACGCCGTTATTGATAAACCGTCGTGCAGATGTGCGCACAGATGCATTGGGACGAACTAAGACGCCATGTTTTTTCAGGCGTAACTGAAACTCGAGGTCTTCAAGAATTGGTATTTCGGTGAACCCGTTCAGGTGCAGAAAATCGGTCTTCCGGAGGAAGATACCGTGGTCGCCGAATGTGAGCCAGGCAATGTTCAGTCTGGTCATACGAGAGATGACTGTGAGCAGCCAGTGATTCGCATCAAATTTTATGGAAAAGGCGCCTCCAATCACCTTATTTCCAGACAAGGCATCATAGATGTGATTGATATATTCAGACGGAGGTAATGTGTCGGCATGCAGAAAGAGGAGAGTGTCGCCAGATGCTTCACGGGCACCACGATTCATCTGTCGGGCACGCTGGGCACTTTGCATTTGTACATAACGCACATCCGGAAATCTACGGCAAATCACATCTGTGCCATCAGTCGAACCTCCATCAACAACGATTATTTCAAAATCACCATCCGAATTTGACAGGTGTGTGAGGGTTTTGCCTATGCAAAGCGCTTCATTCAGTGTCGGGATAATGATCGAGATCATGCCATACTATCATGTGAAAAATCCAAGTGTGCAAACTACCTACATTTCTCTGACATTTCATGCATGTGGTTGAAGAGCGAACCAGGATGTCTTTCAAGCGACCCGGGAACCGCGTCATACACTCATTCGGAAGCACTAAATACTCGATGCTGTATACGTTCGATGGGACATGTGCTAGTTTCGAAAATTGTACTTTGGTTGTACTTCAGCGAAAACGATTTACGCGCTACAAATGGAGAAGGGAATGGCGAAGGATATCATGCGGACGATATTTTTACTCATCGGATGTCAGTTTTTTCTTGGGCTCGATGCACAAGTGCCGCCTTTTCATTTTATAGAATACAGGCACGAGGATGGTCTTTCATCTCACGAGTTTTTCAATGGAAGAGTTTTTACCCAGGATAGTATCGGGTATATCTGGATTGGTACAGCAAATGGACTCAATCGCTTCGATGGGACACATTTTGTCCAGTACCTCACAAACCCTACAGACACAAATAGTATTTCAGGGAAGGGAATCCGTTCGCTCTATACGGATCACCAGGGGTACATCTGGGTTGGTACCTACCGCAATGGATTAAATGTCATCGATCCTCAAACAGGACGGATCCGGCAATTTATATCAAACAGTCAGGATGAGATTCCAAGTGGGCACATCACCCAGATCTTCGAAGATAAATGGCAACGACTATGGATCGCCCATGCAGGAAATGGGCTTTATCTCTACGATCGTGCAAAGGATATTTTCCAGAATATCCCACTTGTCAAGGATGAAAACAAACTGAAGGCCAACAATAATTTTCATCATGATGTGACAGGCTATGTCTTTGATCCTCTGGATAGCACATTTATCTGGCTCTGTACCGTTGGTGGCCTGTGCAAATTCAACACTGAATCATTCGATACAAAATTTTATGATGGTAAACCCATCAATTTCGGAGGGCGCAACCTACACTCAGACGGAAATGGAAACCTGTGGTTTGGCACATGGACTAAAGGACTAGTCAAGTTTGAAATTTCTACGGAAACGTTTACGAGATATCTCTATCAGGATGCCGGGTTGAATCCAGGGGGCTATGTGCAGGCTTTGGACATCACGTCACTTGACAATGGTGATTTATTCCTCGCAACGGAGCACCATGGGTGCATGATATTTGACCCTCGCACAGAAGAGATTACAGAGCTTGCTTCGGCGCAGTATCAGAAAGGGGCACCTAAGAATCCGTCCGGTTTTTTCCGGGATACAAGAGGGAATCTTTGGATTTCGAGCCATGGAGAAGGCGTCTTTTGTCTCCAGCCACAAAGGCAGTTGTATGACAGGATCCCCCTGATTGGTAATATTTTTCGCGTATTGCAACATCCTGAGAGTGGCGAAATTTACGCATGTGCGAATGATCGTGCAGCTATTTACAAAATTGATAAAACTACACTTGAGTTCGTTGACATTCCAGTTCATGTCCTCACAAGTAAATCGGTTAATGGCTTTACTGGTATTTCTATTGATGCGAGAGGACGTGTATGGTTTTTGGAGTGGAAAGACTTGTATTTACTGGATCATTCCGGGGCGTTTGCCACTGCTCTGGACTGGCCTGAGTGGAAGGCTGCAATTCCTGAATTCGGATACTACTGGTCAATTGCCGTAGACAAAGAGGATCATCTTTGGATCACGGCACAAGCACGTGGTCTCGGTGAGCTGGACTTAAATTCAAAGTCGTTCAACCTGCATGGATTTGAAGCAGACAATCCAAGATCGATGCATCATAATTATTCGGTTGGCGAAGCTTTTGTAGACAGCAAAGACCGTGTATGGACCTGTAGCAGCCAGGGGTTTAGTTATTATTCCAGCGAATCCAATGATTTTGAAAATTACACATCACCAATGCTGTCATCTGATGGGGGAGCGGGTTTTGGTCGTGTTTGTTCTATGACAGAAGGTCGGGACGGCCAGATCTGGATCGCAGAAAATCTCAATCGGTTGGGAAAACTGAACCCGGAAGAATCACCTGATCAGCCAATTCAAATAAATCCCGCGACATCTCATTTGGCTGATGCCGAAGTACACGCAATGGTAACTGACGCGGAGGGTACACTTTGGATTGGTTCGACGATCGGGCTGACCCGGCTGGACTATCCCTACAACACCGCTGTACATTTCGGAAGCTCTTATGGAATCGGAAATATCGAAGACCTGAATCTTTCGGGCGATGGAAATATCTTAGTGGGACAATATGGTGAGGTGATCATCATCGACCCTGACAGGCTGCAGCCCTCAGACCTTGCGCCAATCCCTGTTTTGACTTCTTTTAAAGTCTTTGACAAGCCGTATTCCAATGTGGCCAATCCCAATTTTCTTGATAACGTGGAGCTAAGCCATCGCGAAAACTTCTTTTCATTTGAATATACGGCACTGGATTTTTATGGCAAGAGTGAATCAGAATTTTCCTATAAATTGGAAGGGCTTGAGGACAACTGGGTCAACGCAGGATCAAGGCGATACGTGAGTTATACGAATATTGGCGGTGGTGATTATACATTTAAAGTCCGAGTGAAGAATGCCATGGGGCAATGGACGGATGAGATCGCATCGCTCACTATCACGGTCATACCGCCTATCTCCGGACGAGTATGGTTCTGGCCAACATTGGTCTTGTGCGGTATGGCTCTTATCTACTTGCTTTATCGCTTCAGAATACGACAATTTCGCCGTGCGGAAGAACTTAAAACAGCATTTAACAAGCAACTTGGCGAAGTGGAAATGAAGGCACTCAGAGCGCAGATGAACCCGCATTTTCTTTTTAATTCACTCAATGCAATTAAATATTACGTCCTCAAAAAGGACCGTCACATGGCAGCAGATTACCTCACTGATTTTGCCAGGCTCATCAGGTTGGTATTGAAAAATTCTTCCGAAAAACTGATTCCTTTGTCCGGTGAAATGGAGGCGTTAAAATTGTACGTCCAGATTGAATCAATGCGATTCGACAAGCAATTTGAATATCAATTCAATATAGATCAGTCTATCGATCAGGATTCTGTCCAGGTGCCACCATTGATTTTTCAACCCTATGTGGAGAATGCAATTTGGCATGGATTGATGCATAAAAATGATGGCAGAGGAGTGCTGAAAATTGATCTTGTACGGAATAACGGATTACTGGAATGCCGGATTGAAGACAATGGAATAGGACGCGACATGGCAGCACATGTCAAAAGCAAATCCGCCGAAAAGCAAAAATCGATGGGAATGAAAATCACGCGCCACAGGATGGACATGAACAAGATGCTGAACGATATTGAGTTTTCTGTACGTATTGACGATTTGTATTCAGACCATGCTAATCCCCGTGGGACGCGTGTAGTAATTACTTTTCAACCTAGGCCCGCTGAGGCTATAAATCATTGAGCAATGTTAAATGCCATTATTATTGATGATGAAATGTTTTGTATCGAAACCCTCAAATACGAAATTGAGAGATCCTGCCCGGATGTCGCTGTTGTGGCCACTGCACAAAGTGGGCTGAATGGAATAGAGGTGATAAAGGAGTATGACCCGGATGTGGTCTTCCTGGATATCGAGATGCCCTATATGAATGCCTTTGAAATGCTTCAGCAAATTGACGATATAGATTTCGATATCATTTTCACAACAGCGTATAATCAATTTGCCATCAAAGCGATCAAGGTGAGTGCGCTGGACTATCTTCTCAAACCGGTCGGGAAGGATGAACTTGTGGCTGCGGTGGACAAGGTCGCCCGCAAGTCGCATACTGGCATTTCCGGCAAGAGCCTTCAACTTCTTATGGAGCAGATGCTGTCTAACCAACATGATGTGCGCAAGATCGCACTTCCCACGGTGCATGGACTTGAGATGATCCGCACAGACCATATTGTTGTAGTAGAAGCCGATAGTAACTATACTGTATTTCGTCTTCTGGATGGCAAAAAGCTGATCATTGCCAAGACACTAAAGCAGATTGAGGAAATGCTCTCTGAGCAAAACCAGTTCCTTCGTGTACATCAATCCTATTTGGTCAATCTGCATCATGTAGAGCGTTATGATAAAGGCAAAGGAGGCAGTCTGCTCATGGTAAATGCATCGCGCATTCCTGTATCGCGAAGTAAGAAAGATCCTGTGGTGATCAGGTTGACCTCCATGTAAGCTAATTCCTGACCGGCTTCAACGAATTGCAAAGCTCCGGTGCACGCCAAATACTCGGCGATATCGTCGGGATACTCAGTCATCACTTGGTTTGACTCAACGCGTTTTCTACATGACTTTACAATATCTATTATTGAAGTGTCAAAGATGAGGTGGATTGGAAAATGTGTGTAAAATTTGATTGCATCATTTAGGTGTTTAAGAACCATAGATTAACAACCATAATAGTATGAGAATACAAACGAAGAATACAATCACAATCAGTTGTTTTTTAGTTCTGATTTTTGCTCAGACATCTATTTCACAAAATGTTGGTGTAGGAACAATTTATCCAACGCACTCATTGCATATTTCAAATAATTCCAGTGAAAAGACATTGAGATTGACCGGGCCAGATGGGATTTACGAGCATGGTGCCCGAATCAATTTTGGGGATGATAACTATGTCTATTTAGCAGAAGACGGTGATGATAGCCTTACCATATTTGCAAATGGGAGGATGGCTTTACTCGGTGGAAACGTCGGAATTGGTACTGTATCTCCTTCAACTAAACTGGAAATTGAAGGCCAGGTAAAGATTACTGGTGGTGGTCCTGGTGACGGCAAAGTACTGACATCTGACGCTAACGGATTAGCGAGTTGGGCCGAATCTTCAACCCAGGCCACATATGCGATTGGTGACTTTGTACAAGGGGGAATTGTGTTTTGGGTAAGTGCGAATGCGGAACATGGAAAAGTGGTGTATATCTATGATGTGGTGGATGCTGAATGGAGTAACATGAACCTCCAAGAAATTGGAAACATGGCAAACAGCCTTCTTAATGGAGCTGGAAATACTGTTGCAGTCACACAGCAATCGGGTCATATACAATCCGCTGCCAGTCATTGCGCAGATTTGGCGTATGGAGGATATGACGATTGGTATTTGCCCTCAAAAAGTGAATTAAATGCGATTTATACGCATCGAGTGTCTATCAATACTACAGCTATGGCAAATGGAGGCGAAGTGTTCATGGATGCAAGTTATTGGGCCTCTACGGAAACAAATGCGGTTTCAGCAGTAGCGAAGAATTTAGTTACTGGTGGTAATTTCAATGATTCAAAAGACCTTAAAAGACGCATTAGGGCAATCCGTGCCTTTTGAAGTGTATCATTTATAATGGCAAGACAGAAATGTATATATAATGGCTAGGTATCATTAATCTGGTAAGGATTGCCTCGAGATAGGCTCTAGCAAGAACAAACCGTCAAAGGGTAATTCAGGTTAGATATGAAGCGGAGAACAATGATATGGTCATGGCCCCAAATACTCTGTCGAATCATCCAACTACTCAGTCAGACCTTGTCACTGACTCAATCTGCTTTTATTGCACTTGTTACATATGTAAATTAAAGCATTGTTTATCCATAAAAATTCAGATAATGAAATATTTAATTCTTGGCCTTTGTCTCAGTATTTTCAGTGTGTCGGGGATAACCCAGCAGAAAGTCACATTGACAATTGATGGGAAAGAAGCATTTGTATTTGATTCGAGTCATATCGATATAAAGAATAATGATAAAAATACTTTTGTAGGCGCATCTGCAGGAACTAAAAACGTTCCGGATGCAAATCCTGTAGTCACAGCTGGTCGACAAAATACCTTTATAGGGTCATTTGCCGGGTTTAGTCATTTGAATGGTTCCTCAAATACGTTTTTAGGGGCAAGTGCAGGACAATCTACAACTTCTGGTATTCAAAATACTTTTATCGGGCATCTTGCGGGATTCCGGAATGTGACGGGGTATCGCAATGCATACCTCGGTAGAGGTGCAGGGTACAATGGTGAAAATGGTAATGGTAATACATACGTAGGATATAACACCAGTGGCACGGTGGATGGAGATGACAATACTGTTGTGGGGTATGGAGCAGGAAAATCCAAGCACCAAAGTGAGAATACATTTATCGGAACAGGTGCGGGCTCCAGCAATCTAGGGTATGGAAATGTTATGATCGGAAATTTAGCCGGTTCAAACGATACATTGGGTAATAACAAACTGTATATCGATAACTATGCAGCAGGGACTCCACTGATATACGGAGAGTTTTTCAATCAGATACTACGCATCAACGGAGAATTGCAGATTGGCAGTGCTTATAAGTTTCCGATAATCGCCGGAACGAATAGTCAAATACTTAAAACCAATGGTGCTGGTCAAATCAGTTGGCAGGATGACAACATCAATGATGCAGATTCTAACCCCTCCAATGAACTGCAATCTTTGTCAATAGTCGATGATAGCTTGTTTATCAGCAATGGGAATGGTGTGAAGATCCCTGTACCAGTAGTCACAATGATGTCAGATGCAGATAATGATACTAAAATTGAGCTGTTTGAAGGACCAACGGATGGTGTACAGATCACCGTTGATAATACTTTAATCATGGGTGTTGATGCAAGGAGCATACAATTCTTTAATAATAATGGAAATACCTTTGTTGGAGAAAGGACTGGTGCAAATAATTCGGGCGCAGGCTCTAACACATTTATTGGAAAAGAAGCCGGGAAGGTAAATTCATCCGGGTACAGCAATACTTTTGTTGGGAACTCAGCTGGGCTTGCAAATACTATAGGCATTCAAAATACTTATTTGGGGACCGGTGCCGGTTTATTTAATGTCTTAGATAGTGGCAATGTGTTTATTGGCTATCAATCTGGTTTTGCTGCTGCCGGTAGCAACAAGTTGTGTATTGATAATTCAACCACACCACACC
>QMOR01000108.1 GCA_003648285.1 Bacteroidota bacterium | reverse complement strand
CTTTTTACACGTTTGGCCAGCCATTCTCTGCGCTCTGCATCACCTTTCGGAACATGCTCCGTGCTTTGACCATTTGTCCAGGGTCCCCATTCGTACATCTGTGACTGATGCGCATCAAGCGCATCTATTTTCTGTTCAATCACGTCATCAATGACCACAACGATAGTGGGTTCAAAAGGATAGGGTTTCTGAAAACGATCCTGCATATAAAGGAAAAGAGGATTCTTGTTTAAAGGCGGTGTATCCGGACAGACATTCGGGACGATCACCATGTAGGCGGCATCCTGTACCACTTTACCTGCGTTGCGATGATCAGGATGATAGTCATTGGACCTCAGGCCCAAAACGATATCTGCATTCCACTCCCTGATCTTCCTGATGACCTGGTGTCGCACCTCCAGTGTCGGCATGAGTTCAGCGTCGTGGTTATCGAGTGTCTCGTACTCGGCAATGCCCAATCTTTCCCCTGCTTCTTTGGCCTCAGCTCTGCGTCTGTTGCCCAGTGCGCCACCACCCTGACTCTGGTGCCCGGCGTCTCCACTCGTCAATGAGAGAAATTTCACATTGTGACCCATTTTAGCAAACAAGGCAGCTGTGCCACCAAATTTTGAGTCACAATCATCAGGATGCGCACCAATAGCAATGATATTTAATACTCTGTCCTGCCCATAGAGTAACGCGGCACTAAATAGTACCCCGATACTTAATAAATATAGTTTTTTCATAATTCCAATCTTCAATTCCCGAGACCGGGACTCTTTTTTTACAAGCGAAAAATAGCCCACACTATTGGTAGTATGGGCTATAATTTTTGTTTCCTATTTCAATAATTTTAATACCCTGGGTTTTGTACAAATGCAGAGTTTAAATCCATTTCTCTTTGAGGAATGGCAAAAAGCAATTTCCCATTCACCGGCTTTCCTTGTGCAGCCATCACTGACTCCGCGACACCAAATCTCAGCAGATCAGCCCAACGGTGATTTTCGAATGCCAGTTCTACTCTCCGCTCATGAAGCAACTTATCGGAAAAGCTTCCAGGAGTTCCCGCGTCAATCGGTCCCAGGTCAGCTCTTTCCCTGACTTCATTGATCAGGCCATATGCCTCTCCTCCTTCACCCAATGCCTCAGCAAGCATCAGCAGAACATCAGCATATCTGAATACAACCCAGTTATTTGGCGCATCAGCATCGCTGAATGCATTCGTACGTCCGTACTTGGCAGTCCAACCGGGATTTGTCACAGTGATACTATCTATAAGCCCCAGTCTTGCATCACCGGCTTCGTACGCATCTAAAAGATCTCTCTCAGGAATATTCCGCTGCCCTGAAGTGACTGAGCCTGCCAGATCTCCATTGAACTGACTTGTGAACGAATTTCCCTGGTTTCCAAAACCGCCTTCAAACTGCACCTCAAAAATGGATTCTGAATTGTTCTCATTATCCACTCCCCACAAATCCTCGAATTCAGGTACCAACTCATAGCCCATGCCCATGACCCGCTTAAGTGCCGCTGCTGCACTGCTGTTATCACCTGTGGTCAGATAAATTCTACCAAGGAGCGTTGCTGCTGCACCTTTTGTTGCCCTGCCTACATTGCCACCGTCATAGCTTTGAGGTAGCTTGGATTCAGCATCTATCAGATCTGTAATCAATTGAGCGTAGACAGTAGACGCATCGACCTGTCGGTGTTCATTTCCTTCAGCCACAGATTCCGGTATATCAAGTATCAATGGAATATTTCCAAAACCAACCGCGAGGTGGTAATAATAGAGCGCCCGCATAAACAAGGCTTCTCCAATAAATTGATCCTTCAATGTCGCATCCATTTCCACTCCTCCAATTAGCCCAATAACGATATTGGCCCTGGATATTCCGAGGTAAGTGTCATTCCATGCATCCTCAGAAATAAAACTGGTAGAGATGTCTGTAAACTTATCAAACACTGTAATTTCCTCAGCAAGTCCAGTACCATCCCAAAACGAATTGTCTGATCTCAACTCCTGGAGAACCCAATAGCTTTGATTATACGTCCCTTGCTCTTTTAATGTATTGTAAATCGCATTTACTGCAACTTCCATGTCGCCCTCAGTCTTGTAGAAGTTATCCACATTTCGCTGAGAAATAGGCGCCAGGTCAGTGAAACTATCAGAACAAGATATCATCCCGACAATTGCAACTATTAATATGAGATATAATGATTTCATCTTTTTAAATTTTTATTTGTGCAACAATCAAAATGAAGCATTAAGACCAAATGTAAATGTGCGTGATAACGGATAAGCTCCATAGTCCTCACCTTGAACATTCACATTGTCTTCGATATTATTTACTTCAGGATTGTACCCAATGTAATCAGTAGCTGTAAACAGATTTGTTCCTGTAACATAAAGTCTCAGTCCATGTAAGGTATTACCCAGTACACCTTTCTTAAATGTGTAACCAAATGTCAAACTACGAAGACGGAAATAAGAGGCATCCTCAACTTGATAGCTGGATGGTCTGTTATTACTATTTCCAGTTTGTCTGTTAGCTCTCGGAATCTCTCCGTTGCCAGGATCACTTTCTGATTTCCATCTCTCTGTCCAGTCCGCGTAACTATTAAAGTTTGCTTCACCGTTTCCGAGGTGACGGCGCGTGAGGTTCAAGACTTCAGCACCTTGCACTCCTTGAAACAGGATGGAAAGCTCAAAATTGGCATAGCTAAACGTATTGGTAAATCCATATGTAAAATCAGGAAGATAATTGCCAATGACAGTTCTGTCGTCAGGGTCAATGACACCGTCGCCATTGATGTCCTTCCATCTGAAATCACCAGGATGTGGTGTAGCAATCTTATCCTCAGGTCCCGCTTCGATCTCAGCTTGATTCTGGTAGATACCGTCTGTAACATAACCATAATAACTACCGATCGCTTCGCCAATCTGAGTGATGTGCCTGTTTCCTGCACCTCCAGAACTCAGAATCGGATCACCTGAAGGACCTAACTTGGTTACTTCATTATTCACAGTAGCAAAATTCAGATCCGTGGACCATTTGAACTTGCCGACAAAGTTCCGACTGACCAGGTAGAGCTCTACACCAGTATTTTCAACTTCTCCAATATTCGTGAGAGCATTTGTAAATCCAAGTGCTGCAGGTATCTGTACTGCCAACAGCAGATCTGTGGTGGTACTCTTGAAATATTCAACAGACCCATAAACACGATCCTGCCAGAAACCGAAGTCCAGGCCTATATCGAATGAACTTGTTTTCTCCCAACTCAGATCCCTGTTACTGATTGTTACAGGCGCAATACCATTTACAACTACACCTCCGAAAGTATAGTTTGCCTGGCCTAATAATCCAATCGATGCATAGTTAGGAATCAGGAAATTTCCTGTTTGTCCCCAGCTGGCTCTCAATTTAAGATCACTCAACCAATCGGCTTCAAGGCTTTCAGAAATTCTCCATCCGGCAGATACCGATGGAAAGATTCCTGTCTTATTGTTTGAACCAAATCTTGAAGATTTGTCAGATCTGATTGATGCAGTAGCCAGAAATTTGTCGTCAAAATTGTAATTGACTCTTCCCAAAAATGAAACTAAAGACCACTCTTCCTGAACAGCTGTTCCTTGTACAACCTGACCTCCACTAATCGTAGAGACCTGGTCATCCGGGAAATTATCAGCTACAATTGTATTGATATCAATCTTCTCTTTTTGTGATGTATAACCTATGACTGCGTTGAAATCATGGCGTGAGTTAAATGTCTTTGAATATGACAGTGTTTGCTCAGCCAACCAGTTTACGCTTTCAGAAGAACTTGATTGTCCGTATGATTCACCCTCAGTTGCATTTCTGTATAAGAGGCTGTTTTTACGGAAGAAGTTTCTTTTGTAATTATTGATATCCACGCCTAGAAATGTCTTAAACGTCAAATCATCAATGATATCCCATTCCATATAGACATTTGTCAGTGTTCTGAACTGAGTAAGCTTATCGTCAATGGCATCTCTGATGGCCAAAGGGTTACTGGCAGTCGACATAGAGGACGTCTGACCATCACTGGTAAACATCCAACTCTGATTGTCCAATTGGTTTGGTGTACCATCTTCATTATATGGCTTTACCGTTGGGGAATGCACCAAACCGGAATACACAATACCCGGAGGCCTTGCAAAATATGGTGAACCGGCAGGTAATTTGTCAGAACTCGTATATGATGGATTAAAATTCAGTCCAAGTCTTACCTTTCTTGAAACATCCGCATTCAGATTCATCCTCATGCTATACCGGTCAAAACCCGATCCTTCAATGATTCCGTCCTGATTAAAAAAGTTACCAGCTACATAATATCCGATTTTATCAGAACCACCTCTCACAGACAAATTGTGATTTTGGATGATCGCTGAACGAAACATCTCGTCTTGCCAATCAGTATCCGTACCGTCCGGATTTTGGATATCATCAGCAATCCGCCATGCGCCATTTGTCCTTACCGAATTGGGATCACTCGCACTGGCATCAGGATTCCCACTATTTTGTATGTATGCGTTGTTTGTTGCTTCCGTATTGTAGTCAATCAATTCACCCGAGTTCATCAACTCAATCTTATTGGCTACTGTTTGTGAACCAACATAGGCATCATACGAAACGACTGGTGCACCATTCCGCTTTCCTTTTTTAGTTGTGATCAGGATAACACCATTAGACCCTCTTGATCCATAGATCGAAGCGGATGCTGCATCCTTCAGAACCTGGATGGATTCGATATCGCTCGGATTCAGAGTTCCGAGTGGATTTTGAGTAGGAGGTCTGAATCTTCCAGTACCACGTCGGAAGTTATCTCCTTGTACGCCGAGATCTACATTTTTGGAAATTGGGAACCCATCAATCACGTAGAGTGGTTCATTTCCTGCTGAAATAGATCCGGTTCCTCTGATTCGGATGCTTGTACCGGCACCAGGCTCACCAGATGTTTCAGAAACACGCACACCGGCCATCTGGCCCAGGATTGCATTTTCAAAACTCGGACTGGGAATATCCGCAATCTGACTGGATGACAGTGATGCTACAGACCCTGTAATATCCCGTTTTACCTGTCTGCCATAACCTGTGACAACAATTTCGTCAAGGGTTGAGGCACTTTCCTGTAGCTGAATGTTGATCGTTGTCTGACCCTGAACTTCAATTTCAAAATCTGCATAACCCAGATATGAAAAAATCAACGTAGACTCGCTATCAACAGTGATTGTATAATCACCAAGCGCATCAGTAGCCGTACCATTCGTCGTACCGACCTCAAGCACGGAAGCTCCGATAAGACCGTTACCATCGATATCTGTAACACGTCCATTAACGGTAATAGGCACATCTGCAACACCGTTCAATGCATCCGGCTTTGCGGAGGCAAATGCCATGTCGTCTGTTGATAATGTGTGCGTCGCAGAATGGACATAATTTGATTGGACCCCAATCAAAAAACAAAGGATTACAAAGTAACCCCTGTGAAAATTGCTCGTAAATGTCATGATCATATTTGTATAAAATTAGGTGTGATTAGAAGTGCACTAATCTAATCAAAAAGGGCTGCTCTATTACATTCTCGAAATATTATTTTGTGATATATTCCATTTCAATTACAAGAGAGTTGATCAAAATCATCGTCAAACGTCATGCATCTCACGACAAACAACGCGCTATCATCGACTCGGGATCAAATCAAATAGATTTGAAATTATTATATGACGGATTGATCATATCATACTTCGCAACGTTGGTGGATAGACATATTGCAGTGACCATGAGGAATCCCAAGACAATTGCAACTCGAAAACAATGATACATGACGACATGATCATGTTTTCAGCGCATTGATTACTTTAATAGCTTATAAGCAAAAATGCACCCTGATTGTCGGTCAAAGGACGATTTAAATATATTGATATTACTAAAGCTTTGCAGTCAATTTTTAACAACACTTAGAGTTTGCCTTTCTTTCAAAGTTATGACTTCGAAATAGTAAACTCCCGGCTGATAATTCATCAGGCTAAATTTCTCCACCCCAGTTTTACTTATTCGTCTATCGAGGAGTTGACCAGACATATTGTATAATTCAATCGTCGAGGGCATTAATCCGCTCAGAGTCACCTGATCCGTAGTAGGGTTCGGATATACGGTTACCTCTACTCCACTCTGATCATTTGTGGCTGACGCATTGTCAAACACAACAAACTGCCCCATCATGCCATCATCCTCATGACTGAGCATATGACAATGGTACATATACGGGACTTCCGAAGTATGGTCGTCAAATTTTGTGATAAAACGGACGGTGCTTCCCATAGGTGGAACGAGTACAACATCTTTCCGGCCTCGCATATTAGCGGGAGGTGCGACGCCATTGATATCCAGAATATAGAACTGGACATCATGAATATGAAAAGGGTGAGATATCGCGGTCATATTTGTCAGCTGCCATACCTCGATATTGTCAAGTGGAATCTCATAATTGATAACCTCGAGGTCAAAACTCACGCCATTGATGACAAAAGGTCCTGTCAGTGCATTTTGAGGACCCATGACTTTGGCCCTGAACAGCAGACTTCTCGTAGTCATGACATCGGATTCTGAATATGGTGTATTTGTGATGAGAGAAGCCGGAATATCTGTCACCGGGTTCTCATTTTGAGCAACCACATTTAAACGCATGATGTTGAAATCACTTCCATTCAGATCATTGGCATCATATCCCGGGATACTCGACATCTGCCCTCCACCGGGACTCGTTGCTCCATAGATCCCGTTTGGCATCTCCGAAGCGAAGCTCATCATATTAAAGGAATCATCCTCACGCCCCGTCATGTTCAGCAGAATCTCGGCTCTTTCGCCAGGAGACAACATCAATCTGGTCAGGGTGACCGGTGCATCGAGCAAGCCCCCGTCTGTCGCAATCTGATAAAACTCAATATTCCCCTCAAATCCAAAATTATAGACTCGTTCGGTCGATCCATTCAGTAGACGCAATCGCACGACTTGCGCAGGTACATCCAGAAAAGCATCGAGTGTCCCGTTTATCAACATCACATCATCCGCTGCTGTCTGTTGTACGACTTGCTTGTCAGCATCAAACGCCCGTGATTGTATGGCAACCGGAAAGTCGTCAATGCCGTAGCTCCGCGGCAAGTCCAACAGAGCTTCCTCTTCATCCCGGACGATGATAAAACCGGCACCGCCTTTTGTCACATGCCATTCTGTACGCTCGTGCAGATGCGGGTGATACCAGTATGTTGCAGCATTGTCCAGTACCTTAAAGGCCGGAGACCAGGTCTCACCAGCCTCAATGACTGTATGCGGTCCTCCGTCATTCTCGGCTGACACATGCAGACCGTGCCAATGCAATGTGGTCGGCTCAGTAAGGTCATTTGTCACATTGAGAATAATGTCTTCTCCTTTTTTCAAAATGAGAGTGGGCCCAAGTATAGCCTGATTGTATCCGAATGTGTGTGTCGTGAAGCCTTCATAAAATTCCACCTCTCCTGTTTGAAAACTCAGATCAATGGAAGGTCCTGTCAGTGTATCGGGTATGAATAAGGGGTTTTGACAGAGTCCCATCAACGGGATTGTAGCTATAAAGACGAGGAGTGCGTTCTGAATCGATTTAATTTTCATGCAGGAAGATAATAAGATCACTCCACTACCAGCTTGCTGATGATAGACCCTTCTTCAGTTATTACCCTGAATAAATAAATACCGCTATTGAAGTCACTGACACTGATAACCCAGCTTGTGGCGGGGCCACTGCCCTTCCAAACCAGCTTCCCTCCCATTTCATACAGAAATAGTGATTTGGTCACAGTATTTCCAGCGTCAAAGTCGACATGTAGGTTATCGCTTGAAGGATTTGGATAGATCAGCACATTGGAAAGCTCCGAGAGATCCGCAGTACCTGTAGATAATGTGTTTATAATATCTGCGACAATCGCTACTGTATTGCCACAAGGGTCCTCAGCGGTAAAGCTCACCTGCTGTGTGGTTTGTCCTACACAATCTTCACTGGATGTAATGTAATTATTTGACCATGTGACATCGCCGCAGAGATCTGTGGCCGTTGCGCCGGCATTATTATCTAGCCAGCCTTGTATGATCTGCGTACGATCGGCATCATCACATGCTACCGAGATGTCTTGTGCCATTGTCTCTATAACCGGCGCCTCTGAATCCACAATAGTCAGCACAGCTTTTGTCGTGCTACTGTTTCCGCATTCATCTGTAATGGTAAACGTTACTTCTGCGCTACCTGTCGATCCACATTGGTCACTAAGTCCTGCATAGTCATTTGCCCATGTCACATTCCCACACAAGTCACTTGCTACTGCGCCCCCATGGGAGGCAATCCAAGCTTGAATATTGACTTGTTGGTCTGCCGCATCGCATTCCAATGTCATGTCCTGGGCTGCTGTTTCTACAACAGGAGGCGTTGTATCTTCAATGGTAAATGTGGCACTTGTAGTAGTGCTATTTCCACACGCGTCCGTAGCAGTGAATATGACATAATCGGCGCCAGTATTTCCACACCCTCCAGCAGCACCCGTATTGTCGTCTGTCCAGTCAACAGTCCCACATGCATCCGAA
Source organism: Bacteroidota bacterium (assembly GCA_003648285.1). Classification (GTDB taxonomy): domain Bacteria; phylum Bacteroidota; class Bacteroidia; order Chitinophagales; family Saprospiraceae; genus B8-G4. The sequence continues at coordinate 679 of QMOR01000108.1, read as the reverse complement.
GCCATTGCACCGCCATGACTGTTAAGCCATGCCATGAGCTCCGGGGGATTCCCGAAACCAGTGCATTCCACAGTCATATCCTGAGCAGGATTGTCGATCACCGGAGCAATATTATCAGAAACAGTCAACATCGCTGAGGTCGTACTACTTTTACCACATTCGTCCGTACAGGTGAAAGTGACCGACGCATTACCTGATGCGCCACATCCATCGCTCAATCCCGAATAATCATTTGACCAGGTGAGATCACCACATGAACTCGTAGCACTCGCCTCTCCGTTGTCATCGAGCCAGTTTTGGATCATAGCTGTTTGATCAGCAGTACTACACTCGATTGCCTTGTCCTGCGCATCAGTATCAATTGCCGGGGCAGCCGAATCCATCGCAATCGTAAAATTCAGAGATGCATGCTCATAATCCATTCCGGCATTATCCTGAACCACTCGTACAACTCCCTGGCTTGTATTCATTGACGGCACCGTCCAATCGTAGGTGGTCGTTCCATAAGGAATATTTAATTGGATGTCATCCCAGGATGTTCCCCCGTCTGACGAAAAGTATAGATGCCAATATAAAGTCCCATGCGGAACCAGTTCTGACCACTGTATTGTAACCGTTTCACCGAAATCGAACGTTTCTCCACCCTGCGGATAGTTCAACTCCACATGCGCATACGTCT
>QMOR01000107.1 GCA_003648285.1 Bacteroidota bacterium | reverse complement strand
GAGCAGGTGGCGGGGTGGCGCTCATGGCCATGCAGTTTGCCATCGCCCACGGGATGGAAGTGTATGTAACATCAGGTAGTAATGAAAAAATTCAAGCTGCCATCAATCTGGGCGCTCAGGGAGGCGTAAACTATCATGAAGCCGATTGGCCCAAAAAACTGAAGGAGATGTCTGACGGATTCGATGTGATCGTTGATTGCGCTGGCGGCGAGGCGTTTGCACAATTGCCTAAGCTGAGCAATCCTGGAGGCCGCATCGTGATTTACGGTGGATCACTTGGATATATTGATAAATTGAGCCCGCAGATCATATTTTGGCGCCAGATTTCAATTTTGGGAACTTCAATGGGCAGTCCGACTGACTTTCGAAATATGCTCGATTTTGTCAGTCAACATAAGATCAAACCGGTGATCGATTCGGTGAATACTTTCGAGCAGGCGAATGAAGCACTGACCAGGCTTGCATCCAGCAAACAATTTGGGAAGATCGTATTAAATATCCCTTCATGACCCGGATAGGCGTCATTGCGGACACGCACGGGTATCTCGATCCCACATTAAGGGAGCACTTCAAAACATGCTCTGAGATCTGGCATGCCGGTGACTTTGGAGGGGTGGAGGTCATAGACGAACTCGCCAGTTGGGGTAAAACGCTTCGCCTCGTCCATGGCAATATTGATGATCATGAAGTACGCTCATGTACCGCTGAGGATCTATTTTTCAAATGTGAATTGCAATCGGTATTTATGACACATATTGCGGGTTACCCGGGAAGGTATCATGCCAGGGCCAGGGAGATCATAGGCACGCATAAACCCGGGATTGTAGTATGTGGACATTCCCATATTCTCAAGGTCATTTATGATAAAAAACTCAAGCATTTGCACATCAATCCTGGTTCATGTGGCAAGCACGGGTTTCATCAAATAAGGACCGCTATTCGTTTTACAATTGATGGCAAAAACATTAAGGACATGCAAGTCATAGAGCTTGGCCACAGGGGGTGAAAAATGCAATATTATGCCAGGGCCTGACGCAGGTCTCCGATAATATCCTCAACCCCCTCAATGCCCACAGACAACCTGATCATTCCATCCGTAATTCCATTTTGCTCACGGATCTCCGGAGCTACATTTAAATGCGACGATGTGACCGGATGTAAAACGAGCGTATCGACGTCTCCGAGAGTAGGGGCCATTGTACAAAATCTGAGCTTACGCAGAAAATCAAGTGCCGGTTCGAGTCCGCCTTTCACCTCAAAACTCAACATTCCGCCGAAGCCTTCCATCTGTTTTTTAGCGATCGCGTGATAAGGGTGCTTCGGTAGACCGATATAGTTGACAAAGGACACTTTGGGATGATCATCAAGAAATTCGGCAATCGCCTGAGCATTCTGGCAGTGCCTGTCCATTCTCAATGTCAGTGTCTTCATGCCCTGATGTACCAGCCATGCATCCATTGGGCCGGGGTTGGTGCCGATCAGTTTCATCGTGCCCCAAACTTGCGTTTGCATAAATTCCTTATCCCTACCGACCAGAATCCCCGTAGTCGAGTTGCCGTGGCCATTGAGGTATTTTGTTGTCGAGTGCATGATGAGATCTACTCCAAACTTAAAAGGGCGCTGTAAATAGGGTGTTGCGAAAGTATTGTCCACAGCGGTCAGGCAACCATGCTTTTTAGCCAGCAGACAGATGGCCTCCATGTCGATGCATTGCAAGGTTGGGTTTGTCGGTGTTTCAAAATAAAGGAGTTGAATGGATGGGTTCTTCCGGAGGACATCCTCTACATTTCCCAGATCAGACAGGTCGGTCAGAATGGGCTTGATGCCGCATCGGGGTCCGATTTTTTGCAAGAGCTCAGTTGATCCACCGTAGAGGTTGCCCTGGGTCAAAACGGCATCCCCACTTTTCAGAGTAGATAGCAGGAGTGTATGCAGAGCGGCCATTCCGGAGCTAAACATGATGCCGTGTCCCTCATGGTCCAAATCAAAACACTCGAGTTGAGTGATCTTGCTGGCTACGGCTTCCACAGTCGGATTGCCATACCGGGAGTATGTATGTCCCGATTTCTCTTTGTTAAAGACCTGTATCTGATCGTCGATTGAGTCAAATGCATACGAAGATGTCAGGTAGAGTGGGAGGATGTGTGGCTTAGTCGTGCGCGGATCAGGCACCTCGCGCACGCAGATCGAATCAAAAGATGGCATATGTTGTGATCAAGTTAAAGTTGAATTAAGGAGTGCTAAAGTATTGCATTGTTGACGGATAACTAACTTTGCCGTATGGCAGAGCAGCAATCTGAACAATCACAGCCGTTTTATGAGGAAAAACGCATCATCGTAGATCCCGGACAAAGTCCGATTAGGCTCGACAAATTCCTCGGAGACAGGCTCGAACACGTCTCGCGAAACAAGATTCAGGTTGCGCTGAAAGCTGAGGCTATTACGGTGAATGATAAGCCATGTAAGTCAAATTACAAGGTGAGGCCGGGAGACCGGATCGATGTCGTCATGCCCAAATTCCAGGACCCCACTGCGGAAATTCAACCAGAGAATATTCCCTTGAACATTGAGTACGAAGACGAGGACATTCTCATTGTGAACAAAGAACCGGGCATGGTAGTGCATCCGGGAATCGGAAATTATTCAGGTACTCTCGTAAACGCACTGGCGTATTATTTGCAAAACAGCGATATGCCTGTGATGGAAGGTAATACGCAGGACCGCCCCGGTCTCGTACACAGGATTGACAAAGACACATCGGGACTCCTGGTTATTGCAAAAAACGAGTTTGCAATGACGCATCTCGCAAAACAGTTTTTTGATCACACGATAGAACGGAAGTATGTGGCACTCGTCTGGGGATCACCAGAACCTTCCGCTGGCACAATCGAAGCCAACGTCGGACGACATCCACGATTCAGACTCCAGCAGACTGTGTTTGAAGATGGGGATGAGGGCAGAGAAGCCATTACACATTACGAGACAATAGAGGACATGTATTACGTGAGTCTTGTGCAGTGTCAGCTCGAGACCGGACGGACGCACCAGATCCGCGTCCACATGAAGCATATCGGACATCCACTATTTAATGATGCCAGATATGACGGTGACAGGGTCAGAAAGGGAACCGTGTTTACTAAATACAAACAGTTTGTAAACAATTGTTTTGAGTTGATTCCCCGTCAGGCTCTGCACGCTCAGACGTTGGGCTTTATCCATCCGCGCACTGGCAAAAAGGTGCAATTCGAGTGTGCTTTGCCAGACGATATGAGCCTGGTTCTGGAAAAATGGCGCCACTACCTGACACACCGTAAAAAGGGCATGTAAATGGGAAGCTTAAGTGTCGCTGAGAAAATCGCCTGTTTAGCCGAATTGGGACGTTATATCAATACACTTGATGATCGTCTTCGCGCGCATATGCATCGCGCTGTTCATGCAAATCCCTGGTTCACGATTGAGAATCAGGAGTATGCGCTTAAAGAGATCGCCAATCGATTTTTGGACAGCGAGCTTCTTGAAGAATGGATGACTGCGTATGATGTGAGTGACGACAAATTCATAAATATTGGTGTGATTGCGGCAGGAAATATTCCACTTGTTGTATTTCACGATGTGCTGTCTGTATTCATGTCGGGAAATGTGGCTCAAATCAAAGTTTCCGAACGTGATCCGCATCTGCTTCCGTTTCTGCTTAAAAAACTGGGTGAGCTCAATCCAGACACAAATCAATATTTTAATGTCACCGACAGGTTGGCGGGCTTTGATGCGGTAATTGCAACAGGAGGCAACAATTCGGCCAGGTACTTTGAGCAGTATTTTGGGAAGTATCCAAACATTATCCGAAAAAATAGAAACGGTGTCGCTGTATTGACCGGAGATGAATCGCACGAAGAATTGATAGCCCTTGGATCTGACGTTTTTCAATACTTCGGTTTGGGGTGCAGGAATGTGTCCCATATTTTCGTGCCTTCCGATTATAATTTTGAAGCATTGAATGAAGCCTTTAAGGCGCATTCCAATATTGTAAATCATACGAAATACAGAAATAATTTCGACCATAATCTCGCAATATTTATTTTGAATCAATTTCCATATTTGGATATAGAGCGTGTTTTATTAGTTGAGGATGCACACCTGATCTCCCCGATTGGTTGCCTTTATTACTCTCACTATGACAATATAGATCAACTGAAATCTGAATTGAGTGACAGAATGGACGAAATTCAGTGTGTAGTCTCTCATATTGAATTTGAGAAATCTCCCGTTGCAGCATTCGGTGAAGCACAAAGACCTTCACTAAAGGACTATGCGGACGGCGTAGATACGATGCAATTTTTAACATCACTGTAGGCTATGACCAGACAGCAAAAGGCAGATGAAATTGCAGTAATCCTCGATCAGTATTTTACACAGACACCTATACCTTTAGATCATGTAGATCCATACACGCTGCTCGTAGCAGTATTGCTTTCGGCACAGTGTACAGATGTTCGGGTCAATCAAGTGACACCCGCACTCTTTGACAGGGCAGCTACCCCTTATGAAATGGCAGAACTCCCGGTAGAAGAGATACAGTCAATCATACGTCCGTGCGGTCTTTCAAAGAATAAATCAAATCACATTTCCAGGCTTTCACAAATTCTGATAGACAAGCATGACGGCACAGTTCCCGAAACACTCGAAGCGTTAGAAGCACTTCCGGGTGTCGGGCATAAAACAGCTTCAGTAGTTGTCAATCAGGCATTTGGAATACCATCATTTCCAGTCGATACACATATTCACAGACTGGCGTATCGCTGGGGCCTGAGCAATGGGAAAAATGTCGTAAAAACCGAAGCCGATCTGAAGAAAGTATTTTCAGAGGACACATGGGGCAAGGTCCATCTGCAATTCATCTTTTTTGGAAGAAAATTCTGTCCGGCCAGAGGGCATAAAGTAGACGACTGTCCAATTTGCAGCGTCTACGGCATGAAATCACGTCTAATTAAGTAAAACTCCTCTCCTCCTTCGCTAAAGCTACGGCGGACAATTCACTCCAAACTCCTCTCCGCCTTCGCTAAAGCTACGGCGGACAAAGCACTCCTAAAAAGGATAACCGATTGCGAAATTTGAATTAAACTGTTGCCAAGACAAGTTTTTGAAATTACTCCATAGCCAATGATTGCCGTCAGCATCTGCGTACGGGTTTCTGAGCTTATAACCAAGATCCCACCTGATGATGAAGTATTTAAAATCCAATCGGATGCCCGTACCAGTACCCACGGCAAATTCATTTAAGAAGCTTGTTGATAGTGCGGCACCGGGGCGATCTACGTCTTGTGAAATAGTCCAGACATTACCGGCTTCCAGGAAAAAGGCGCCATGCATGATCCAGCCAATTTTAAATCGATATTCGAGGGAGAATTCAATTTTAAAGTCACCGGACTGGTAGAATTGTACGGCATTCTCCGGCACATTTGGATCCTCGTACGCACCGGGGCCCAGTTCGCGGATTTGCCAGGCGCGGAGGCTCTGTGGCCCTCCAATGTACAATTGCTTCACATATGGTGTCCGGACCGAAAATGGGCCATACGGGAAAGCGATGCCTATTGCAGCCCTAAAGGCCAATTCCTGATTTCCCCTCAAGCGCTTGCTAAATCGCGAGTCAAAATCCAGTTTAATAAATTGTGCAAATGTGACGGAATCTCTCTCTCCGGTTATAGGATCTTCATTCAATCCCCAGAAAAATTGCCCCTCGTGTGATGTCAGTCCGTTTACAAGGCCATTGATCGCGAGCACTTCCAGTCCGGATATTTCGGCACTATGAATAAATGTTTTCGAAAAACCCCGGATATTGGGCTGACCGGTGTACACAAATCGATAATCTTTAAATATGACACCGGTGAAAAGTTGTTTGACAAAGCTCTCTTTTAAGTATTGATTGGTCTCTAATATCTCATCAAACTGTGGTCTTGTGGTTGGACTGAAGAAGTCGATACCAAAGTGACTGATTTGTAACCTTCGATTTGGATCTGGCTGAGCATCATACCCAATACTCAGGTTGACTGAATGATAGCTGTACAGATCAATTAAGGAGAGATACTGGTACCCGAAATTGATACGACTATTATCCTCCGAAATCCAACCGAAAATCTTATCGGGTAACATCTGGACTTTGCCTATTTTAAGCTTGTTCATGCCCGAGAAAAATCCAATCGGGTCGATAAACTTGGGGATGACAAAGCTATTCTGAAAGTTAATATTGAAGGAGTTGATCAGTGTATCCGGGTTCTTTAGATTAAACTCAACACCTGTTTCCAAGCTGGTCCTGAACAGTTCTGCACCGCTAAAGATATTTCTATGGCGGTAATTCAGATCGACTGCCATTCCAAAGAGCGATTGACTCGAAGCGGATATTGTACTGTAGTTAAATTCAAAATCACCACCTATGCCCATGGTCTTGTTACGTGCCAGTGTGATGTCATAGTCGAGCACCGTGGAGTCATTTGGATTGATAAAGGGCTTGACATTGACAAATCGATATGTTGAAAGTTTATTAAACTGTTTGCGTGTCTTGTCCACGCTCTCAAAATGAAATTGATCGCCTGTCTTGAAATAGAGACTTCGCAACAAAACCTTCGGTTTTACGAGCATGGGGTATTCAGGGGATAAAAAGCGGACGCCATCTATCACCGTATCGATTGTCAGCGGCGCATCATTTGTAAAGTCGGGATAGATTCTGATTTCTCCGATGTTATAAATCCTGTGGAGTTGATCTTCTCCGGGGTTTTGCACATTGATTTCCAGGTTCATTGTATGATCAAGGCTATCCGCGATCGGTGCAAGGATATAATTTTTGTAAAAATTGGCATAGCCCATGTTTTGCAGGGCCATAGTTATCCGATCGCGGTCAGCCGAAAACAACTTGCTGTCGACAGGGCCGCCTGGTAGCATCTCCGTCTCTACGGCCAGGCTGTCAAGAATTTCCTGTATCACTGTGTCAGAGCTCATGTAGTTGATAGACTCGACCGTCCACCTCTGTTTTGGATCCACGTCGTATTGGACTTGTGTACGGTGTCTCTCTGTTTTTGTAGTGAATGAGACCTCGGCATTCCAATAGCCCCGTCGATTCAGATACTGGATCATAGCCTCGGCTGTGAGACCGGCCTTCGTCGTGTCGTATAAAACGGGTACATCACCAAGTTTTTTATTGAGCCATCTTTTAAACCAAGTAGAGTCAGGATTATTGAGACCAGCGTAGTAAAATGTATGACGCGGAAGACCCATGAATGTGCGTGTCTCACTTTGACGATACAGATCTTCCAGGCTTTCCTTGACACTTCCTTTGTTGCTTATTTCAGTCTCTGAGTCGAGGAAAACGTCATTGCTTTCGAGAAAAGTTTCATTCTCCTGGAGGTGCTTAGTTGAATTGCATCCAGCAAGGATCAGGACGCAAATTGCGAGACCAGCGGAAAATGCTCTATTTTTCCACCAACTGATACCTGATATGCACATGTTGTCTAAAAGCAAAGCAAAGTTTATACGCTCTTTACAACTTCGGAAATACCGTCAAAAGTATCACAAAATCGTAGTTGAAGGAATTAAAATTCTTAACGAGTTACTCGACGAGTATCCTGAATGCATCACCACAATATGCGTACAAAATGATTGGTATACGCAATATGCGGATTCTGACTCTACATCGCACGAGATAATTCGGGTGAGCGAACGTGAAATGCAACAACTCACATCGTTCAAAACGGCGCCTCCTGTACTGGCAGTGGTCGAACCATTTTTCTCTCATGCGCAGCTTGAGGACGTGACCTCAGGGCTGTGTCTCTACCTTGATGCGATCCGCGATCCGGGAAATTTGGGTACGATATTCAGAATTGCCGACTGGTTTGGCATTCGGAGTATTTTTCTTTCTCCGGATACGGTGGAGCCTTTTAATCCGAAAGTGATCCAGTCCTCAATGGCGAGCATTTTCAGGGTGAAATGGGCCTACGCAGAGCTTAAAGACCTTGTAAGTGATACAGAACTGACCGTTTTGGCTGCAACGATGGATGGCAAACCGATGTCTGATTTTGGCGAGATGAAAAATGGCCTTTTGGTTCTGGGAAATGAATCGCGGGGCGTAAGTGATGAAGCACTTAACATAGCCACCGACTGTGTTTCGATTTCAGGCCATATGAAGCTCGGAGCAGAATCTCTCAATGTCGCTGTTGCGGCAGGTATTCTCTGCGCGCACTTTCAGTTGATGAGTGGGGAATCATGATGTGAAATGTCGTATTATGTGGAGCACGCCATGTGCTGTTTTTTTAAGAATTAAAGTGTTAATACGGAAGTGAATTACAACTCAAAAGGGGAGGAGTCCATCACGTACGATGCCATTGTGGTAGGCTCAGGCATATCCGGTGGATGGGCGGCTAAAGAGCTCTGTGAAAAAGGGTTGAAGACATTGGTATTAGAAAGGGGACGAATGGTGCGTCATCCAGAATATCCGACCGCTAATTTGGATCCCTGGGACGATAAATACAGAAACAGAACACCTGCCTCCGAGAAGCAAAAGTTTCCGATCCAGAACAGAACAGGATATGTCATCACCGAAGCAACCAAACACTGGTGGGTAAATGACCTTGAAAATCCCTACACAGAGGTAAAGAGATTTGACTGGATAAGAGGCTATCACGTTGGTGGCAGATCACTTCTGTGGGGAAGACAGAGTTATCGTTGGAGCGACCTGGACTTTGAGGCAAATGCCAGGGATGGCTTTGGGGTAGATTGGCCCGTACGCTATGCTGATATCGCTCCGTGGTATGATTATGTAGATGATTTTATAGGTGTATCCGGGGCGAAAGAGGGGCTCGCACATCTTCCGGATGGCAAGTTCCAACCGCCCATGGAGATGAATTGTGTGGAAAAACACCTGCGCGAAAAACTGCAAAAGAATTACAGCGACAGGTTGATGACGATCGGCCGTGTGGCCCATATTACACAAGGGACCAAGGGAAGCAGGGGCACATGCCAGTACAGAAACAGATGCATGCGTGGATGCCCCTACGGTGCCTATTTTTCATCAAATTCCTCCACGCTTCCAGCGGCAGAGGCTACCGGGAATATGACATTGCGTCCTCATTCGATTGTACACGCGATTCAATATGATGATAAAACCCAAAAGGCAACGGGCGTAATCGTACTTGATGCCGAGACGCGGGAGTACCATGAATTTAAGGCAAAAGTGATCTTTCTTTGCGCCTCGACGCTGGGCAGCACATGGATTTTGCTCAATTCCAGGTCTTCGCGGTTTCCTGATGG